>NZ_JAMFLC010000014.1:0-251467 GCF_023501985.1 Nocardia sputi
GAGACCATCGGTCTCAATGGCTGTGGTGGTTATGCCCAGGCGCGTGCTTTCGTGAGCGTCGAGGTCGAAACCGACAATGTCATCACCTGGGTGACGCTGTGGGGAGCACCCTTCAGCCTCGGCTGAGCGCCGGATATCCACTCGCACAACGGAACGGGCCTGTCGCCGTGGACGGGCCCGTTTCCGCGTGGATGCCGCACGAGCCGCCGCCGAAGATTTCGCGAAACATGGTCGGCGGATCAGTGGAAGACGACGGTGAGCGCGGTGCGCAGCGACGCCCCCGCCACGGCGGTGGCGTGCTCGGCGTCCATCGCGACCAAGACCACGCGGTCCGTGGTTCCCCGTCCCGCACCCGCGCCGGAGACCAGGATGACGGCGGCATCGGTGGCGAGGGTGCGGGCAGGGCGGGTACCGGGCCCGTTCGCCTCTTCCGCGCCGATGACGTCGACGCGATCGCCCGCGCGCAGGATGTCGGCGACCGCCGTGTCGGCGAGGCGGATGGGCACGATGCGCGCTTCGCGCCCGCCGGTCGCCGCCGCGGCCAAGCGCGGACCGACGACCCGCAAGTCGGTGAACACCTCGCCCTGCCGCATGGCGCCGGTCAGCGTCGCGCCGACGAGCGCGGCGGGATCGGCGACGGCCCCCGCGGGCAACGTGCCCGCCTCGCGGGGTGCGGAGCGCAGGTCGCTCGCCTCGAGGAGTCGGCCCGGGGCCAAATCACGGCCCGCGACCACGACCGTCGTGGTCTCGGCGTCCGGGTCGCCACGCAGGAAGAGGAACGCCGCGAGCGCGGCGAGAGCGGCGGCGAGCAGCCGTCTGGCCAGCACGGCGTCGGCCCAGGGCGGTCGCTGCCACCCGGAAGGATTCCAGCCGCCGCGGCCGAGGTCGGCGAGTGCACGAGTCATGGCCGGATCCTATGGCCGGACTTACCCTCGCCCGGCCGGGATCGCGGTGCCCTGTGGATAGTTGACCGGCTGTGGAAAACCGATCGAATCAGCTGGCCACGGCCGTGCTGGTGGACGCGGTGGACCCGCTCGACGACCCGGAGTCCGAAGACGAACTCGAACTGCTATCGGACTTGGCGGGCTCGGTCGCGGTGGAGGAGCCACCGCGGCTGTCGGTGCGGTAGAAGCCGCTGCCCTTGAAGACGATGCCGACCGAGTTGAACAGCTTGCGCAGCTTTCCGGAGCACTCCGAGCACACGCTCAGCGCCTCGTCGGTAAAGGACTGAACGATGTCGAAGCGGTTGTCACACTGGGTGCACGCATACGAGTAAGTAGGCACAGGATCCTCCGCGGTGTTCGTCGATCTAGCACTCTACAGCCGACAGTGCCAACACCGCCAATCGCTGCTTCATTCCCCAGCGTAATGGTCGCCCAGCCGGCGCAGCCCGCCCCGTGGCGTGAGCGCCCAGCCCATCCGCAGGTCGTGCGGTTCCTCGGGGAGCCGGTCGAGGAGTTCGTCGTCCCGGACTACGGCGACCAGCCTGGCGTCCGGCCGTGCGGCGGGCAGCGTGCGGTCGTAATAGCCCGCGCCGCGGCCGAGTCGCACGCCGCGCAGGTCCACCGCCAGCGCGGGGACCAGAATCAGCTCCGCCCTGGTCACGGCGTCCGGAGGCAGCACGGCGCCGATGGGTTCCAGCAACCCGTAGCGGGCGCGGCGCAGCGCATCCGCGCCGGTGTACTCGGCCCAGCTCAGCGGCCCCGGCGGGCCGGTGACCGGCAGCAGCACGCGCGCGCCGCCGGCCAGCAGCGCGTCCAGCATCGCCGTCGATCCCGGTTCGCCCGCGATCGGCACATACGCGCAGACCCACCCGCGCGCTCCCACCGCGCCGACCGTCGTGGCCAGGGCGAACGCTTCGTTTTCCCGCTCCGTGGCGCTCATCACAGCCCGTTGGGCGAGGAGTTCGATGCGCCATGCATGTTTATCGCGCTCGCCGGGCATCTTCACAGTGATCACCATAGGCTCACCCCGGAACCGGGTCGGCGCGACGCCGATCCGGCGGCGTGATGGATGGATAGGGTATGCGTATGACAGCAAAGGCCGGACAGCCCGGTGACGCCGCGGTGGTGTCGTGCTTCCGTACGGCCGTGGTGCCCGCGGCCGGGCTCGGAACACGGTTTCTGCCCGCGACCAAGACGGTGCCCAAGGAACTTCTCCCGGTGGTGGACACCCCCGGCATCGAGCTGGTCGCCGCCGAGGCGGCCGGATCCGGCGCCGAACGGCTGGTGATCGTCACGTCCCCCGGCAAGGACGGCGTGGTCGCCCATTTCGTCGAGGACCTCGTGCTGGAGAGCACGCTGGCCGAGCGCGGCAAGTTCAAGCTGCTCGAGAAGGTGCGCAAGGCGCCGGGACTGCTCGACGTCACCTCGGTGGTGCAGGAGGAGCCGCTCGGGCTCGGGCACGCCGTGGCCCAGGCCGAACAGGCCCTCGACGACGACGAGGACGCCATCGCGGTCCTGCTGCCCGACGACCTCGTGCTGCCTCGCGGCGTGCTCGACGTGATGAGCCGGGTGCGCCGTAAGCGCGGCGGCACGGTGCTGTGCGCCATCGACGTGCCCAAGGACGAGGTCAGCGCGTACGGCGTGTTCGACGTGGCGCCGGTGCCGGACGCGGTCAATCCGAACGTCCTGCGTGTCAAGGGGATGGTGGAGAAACCCGCCCTCGCCGACGCGCCGTCGACCTTCGCTGCCGCGGGCCGATACCTGCTGGACCGCGCGATCTTCGACGCGTTGCGCCGCATCGAGCCCGGCGCGGGTGGCGAACTGCAACTCACCGACGCCATCGCCCTGCTGATCGCCGAGGGACACCCGGTTCATGTCGTGGTGCACCGTGGGTCGCGCCACGATTTGGGCAACCCGGGCGGTTATCTTCGTGCTGCGGTCGATTTCGCACTGGAACGAGAGGAATACGGCCCCGCCCTGCGGGAGTGGCTGCAGTACCGCCTCGGTCCGGACTGGGATCCGCAGCTGACGACCGACGACTGACGGACCCGGCCGGGGGTTTCGCCGAGCGTGAAGCGTCGGGTACGAATGATGGTTCACCGCGGTGCGCGCGAATGCGCTTGCGCCGCGGCTGGATCGCGCGCGCCCGCGCAGCGAAGTCGGTTGAAGTGCGGATCGGTTGAAGTGCGGAGAGGATCAGGAAGGGCTGGATGCGCTCGGTTGAGGATCAGCAGATCAAGGTGACCGCCGCGGCGGTCGCGCCCCGGCCGGTCCGGGTCGCGATTTCCGAGGCACAGGGCCTGCTGTGCGCCGAGGACGTCGTCACCGAGCGGCCGTTGCCCGGCTTCGACCAGGCCGCCATCGATGGCTACGCCGTGCGCAGCGTCGATGTCGCCTCGGCCGGTGCGGACATCCGCGACGAAGACGGCGAACTCGTCGACCTCACCCTCCCGGTGGTCGGCGAGGTGGTCGCCGGTTCCCGTCAGCCGATCCGCTTGCAGCCGCGCCAGACCGTCCGGGTGGATACCGGCGCACCGATGCCGACCCTCGCCGACGCGGTCCTCCCGTTGGATTTCACCGACGGGGGGCGGGCCAGGATAAAGGTGTACGAGCCGGTGCGCTCCGGCGATTACGTCCGGCGCGTCGGTGACGACGTCCAGCCGGGCGACGTCGCGGTACGTGCGGGAACCATCATCGGCGCCGCGCAAGTCGGTCTGCTCGCCGCGGTCGGTCACGACAAGGTGCTGGTGCACCCGCGCCCGCGACTATCGGTGATCTCGGTGGGCGAAGAGCTGATCGATATCGACCGCACGCCCGGCCCCGGCCAGGTGTACGACGTGAACTCCTACGCGCTGGCCGCGGCCGCACGCGATGCCGGCGCGGATGTGAACCGCGTCGGCATCGTCGGTTCCGATCCGCGCCGGTTGCGCGACGTGGTCGAGGGGCAACTGGTGCGCGCCGAGGTGGTCGTCATCGCGGGCGCGGTCGGCGGCTGGGCCTCCGAGCAGATCCGGGAGGCGCTCGAAGGGCTCGGTGAACTCGAGATCACCCGTGTGGCCATGCATCCGGGCTCGGTGCAGGGCTTCGGCCGCCTCGGCCGCGACGAGGTACCGACCTTCCTGCTGCCGTCCAATCCGGTGGGCGCGCTGGTGGTGTTCGAGGTGATGGTGCGCCCCTTGATCCGAATCGCGTTGGGGCGCAGGCATCCCATGCGCCGGATCATCAGCGCGCGGACCATCACGCCGATCAGTTCCATGGCAGGACGCAAGGGATACCTGCGCGCTCAGCTCATGCGGGACGAGGCGACCGGTGAATACCTGGTGCAACCGCTCGGCGGCGCGAACTCGTCCTCACACCTGCTCGCCACGCTCGCCGAGGCGAACAGCCTGATCGTGATCGACCCGGACGACACCGAGATCCGTACCGGTGACGAGGTCCAAGTCGCCTTCCTGGCGCAGCGTGGCTGAGACGTGGAAGCCATGAACGTCTTCCGGGCCACACAGCACCCGGGGTGGCCCGCGCGGTTGGGCCCGGTCCGCGTGGCCGCGGGACAGGTGACCTTGCGTCCGGTGCGGCTGCGTGACGCGGCGGCTTGGAGCCGGATCCGACTGCGGGACAGGGCGCATCTCGAGCCATGGGAGCCGACCGGTCGCGGGTCGTGGGAGGCGCGCAACCACGCCTCCAACTGGCCCTCGCTGTGGTCGAGCCTGAAGGCGGAGGCAAGGCGCGGGGCGATGATCCCCTTGGTCATCGAAGTCGACGGCGTGTTCAGCGGGCAGTTGACCGTCGGCAATATCGTGCGCGGCGCACTGCGCTCGGCCTGGATCGGCTACTGGGTGGCCAAGGATCTCAGCGGGCAAGGCGTCGCGACGGCCGCGCTGGCGCTCGGCTTGGATCACTGCTTCGGGCCGGTCGGCCTGCATCGGGTGGAGGCGACCGTGCGACCGGAGAATCTGGCCAGCCAGGCGGTGCTGCGCAATGTCGGTTTCCGGGAAGAGGGCCTGTTGCGGCGCTACCTCGACGTGGACGGCGACTGGCGGGATCACCTGCTGGTCGGCATGACCGTCGAGGAAGTGGTCGGAACGGTTCTGGACCGGCTGGTGCGAGAGGGGCGCGTCACCCTGCTGTAGAACCGGCCACCGGCCGCGGTGGCATGGTGGAAGTGTGACAGGTGTGGCGGATGTGCACGGCGCGCCTGCCGGAACTTGGTGCTACCCGGAATTAGCCTACGGACGTCGATGGTGCGTCTTGCGTCATCGGCAGGGAGCCTGCGAGGGGACCGGCGTCCGCGCCGCTGCGTCGGACGGGGGCCGGCCGAGCGCGGGGCGTCTGACGCACCGTTGGCGGGCCGAGCCGGACAAAACCCAGGCGGGACGGAGGTGCTGACGCGATGCCGAATTCGATCCTGTGGATCGGACTCGTCGTGCTCTGGGTCTTCGTCCTTTTCCCGATCCTCGCCGACCGCCACCCGAGAATCCGCCGGACCACCGACGCCGCGCTGGCGACCCGGGTCCTGCACCGCGGCGGAGGCAAACGACGTCTCAGGAAAGGCCCGGCCGCCGGGCACGAAACCGATCCGAACTGGCGGCCCCGCCGCGAACCGAGAAAGTACGCCCACAGCGATGATGCGGAGGACCGGATGACGACACCGGCCGACGAGCCCGTCACCGAGACCGACGAGGAGAACACGCCCGCGGCCGACGACGCCGCGGCGTCGGACATCGCTGCCGCGGCGTCGGACATCGCTGCCGCGGCATCCGGCATCGCTGCCGCCGAAACGGACGACACCGAGGTCGAGGACCTCGCGACCGCCGCACCGGACGAAGACGAGTCGGAAGACGACGACGAAGCCGCCGAAGTCGCTGCGAAGATCGACGCGGAAACCGATGATGACGGCGTGCGCGCACACCACCCCGAGCCGGTCGCGGCCAGAATCCCACCCGCGCGCTCCACCGTGCCCGCCCGCGTGGACTTCGACTACGAGGACTACGACGACGAGGACTACGACGACTACGACGGCTCGGGGGAACCGGAGTTCGTCCCCTCCCGCCGTGGCCGCGGCGGCTTCGACCCCGAGGCCGACGCCATCGCCCGCGCGGCCCGCTACACCTTCCGGCAGCGTGCCGTGCTCGGCCTGCTGCTGACTGCGGTCCTGTCCGGCGCGCTCGCGCTCGTGTTCACCCCCTTGCTGTGGTGGGTCTGCGGGCTCGCCGCCACCGTGCTGGTGACCTACCTGGCCTACCTGCGCAAGCAGGTGCGGATGGAGGAGGAGATCCGCCGCAGGCGCGCGGCGCGCCTCAACCGTGGCCAGGCGGACGAAGGCGATCCACGCGCGCGCCGAGCCCGCTCCCCGCACGGCGCCATGGACCGCGACACCGCCCGCACCCTCCGCCGCCGCTCCACACTGATCGAACTCGACGACGAAGACCCCATGTTCGCCCACCTCGATCCCTTCGACCCCGCCACCGCCCGCGCCCTGCGCACCCGCACCAGCGGCGACGTCCGCCGCGCCGCCGGCGCGTGATTCCGACCATTCGACCAGGTCAGGGCACCGATTCGGAGTCTGGCGGCCCGGCCTGATACAGTGTCACAGCGCGGTTCCCCGGAACCGCACGGGGCTATAGCGCAGTTGGTAGCGCGTCTCGTTCGCATCGAGAAGGTCAGGGGTTCGATTCCCCTTAGCTCCACTCCGTTCGTCGCAGGCCCACGCTCCTGGAGAGTGTGGGCCTTCTGCATTTCGCCTGGGTGTCTGCGGGCCACCCGGTGTTCGCGCAGGTGGGGGTTCGTAGCGGATGCCGTGTGTGCGTCGAGGCCGAGGATCCAGCTCTGGCAGCGGCTTCGAGCGTGACGTTGCTCAGGCGATGGCGGTGCGCAGGGCGAACCAGCCGGTGGTGGGGTCGGCGAAGCCGTGGTACATGAGGCGGGCGCGTTGGTCTACTTCGAAGAGGCGGTAGATCGCGAGCATGGCTCGGGCGGTCGCCTCCTGTTGGAAGTCGTCGATGCGGCGGTAGCCGATGGGGTGTTCGGGGAGTAGCGCCAGGCGTGTCAGTTCGGCGGGGTCGCTGACGTCCAAGCCCATCGGTGCGGCGTCGGTGATGTGGTGGTCGTACAGGATGTCGTGCACCTGGTGGGGGTTGGGGCGGGCGGATCGGAACTCCTGGAGTTCGGTGCGCAGGGGTGCGGAGGAAGCCGACTCGCTCTGCACCAGGTCGATCACGTCGGCGTCGGGGATCGGTGTGCCGGTGTCGTCGGAAAGCGGGGCCTGTTCGAGTAGGTGCAGCATGGTGCCGCCGGGGATCAAGGGCTCCGGGGCGAGGAACAGGGTGACCGTCGGGCAGACACAACCCTGGCCGAGTAGACAGACGCGCATATGGAACGGGTCGGGCATGCGGCCCTCCTCCATGGAAACCGGGCCGGAGATACCGAGCCCGTGCCGGATCGGGACTTCGAATTGTGCCGATCGTGGAGGTGCCGTAGCGCTTCGACGGTCGACCGTGCCGCGATTACCCAGTCTAGGACCCGGCCACTGCCCGCGCATCGCTATCGGCGGCCGCCCTCCGGGTCCGCCGAGCGTTTCGCAGGTCCCTTTCGTCCGGCCCGGGTGCGCCGTGCTGTGTGAAGCACCAGGGATCGGATCAGCTTCGCTCCGAAGCTGCTTTCTCGACTCCTGCCAGGGTCGCGAAGCTCAGCGGATCCGGATTTCGACGGTCGGCGCGGACACGTGGAGGTAGTCGGTGGTGACGTCGACCCGCACGCGGCCGGGGCCGGTGGGTAAGGCGGCGAAGATGGTTGCGGGTGTCTGGTTCCACGCGGTGTTGTCGGTGACCGGGACGGCGACGGTGCCCGCGGCCCCGCTGTCGAGGTTGCGCCAGTGGGCGAACGCCGTGAAGGAGCACGGCATGCCCATGGGGGTGTAGCTGACGAAGCTGATGCCGAAACGGGCGACGCCGGGGGTTCCGGTCGGTGAGGACACGCCTGCTCGGCCTTGGCCGTAGCAGGTGTCGCCGAAGGTGTGTATTACTCCGATGCTCACGAACGCGGGGTCATCCGCGGTGGCAGGGCCCGCGGATGCCGCGAACGCTCCTGTGCACAGCGCCGCGACCAGGGCGCTTCGTCCGGTCAGCTGCCTGCCTCGCACTGGGGATCACGCTCCTTCTCTCGAAATGAGCACGCTCGGACGGCCATTGTGCCTGTCCGGAACCGTTCTCCACCCGATTTCCGCCGAAGCCACGGATCGTGGGCGGCGGTGTTCGAAGGACACGCGCCCGGAGGGGCGAATGCATAGCATCGGGATGTGGAGCGAGGATCGTTGCTGAAGGCGCGGGCGGGCGGAAAACTGCACGGCGGCAACCACGGCATCGCGCCGGAAGAGGTGGTGGCCGCCCAGCGCGCCCGCATGCTCGTTGCGATGATCGAAGTCGCCGCGGACAAGGGTTACGCGGCGGCGACGGTGGCGGACGTCCTGAAACGAGCCGGGGTTTCGCGAATGACCTTCTATCAGCATTTCGCGAACAAGGAGGCGTGCTTCCTCGCCGCCTACGACATGGCCGTGGAGATCGTGATGACCCGGATCGGGGACGCGCTCGCGGCCGACGGCACCTCGCTCGAGCGGATGGATCGCGCCCTCGACGCGTACTTGTCCACTCTGGCGCAGGAGCCGCAGGTGGCGAAGGTGTTCCTGGTGGAGGTGTATGCGGCGGGACGGCCGGTGCTCCAGCGGCGGCTGGCGGCTCAGGCCGCTTTGGTGGACGGATTCGCGGCGGCGTTCGGCACGACCCGGCCGCATCAGCGGCTGATGGGCGAGGCGGTGATCGGCGCGGTGGTCTCCTTGGCCACCAACCGAGTCGTCGCGGGCGATTTCTCGGCGCTACCGGGACTGCGCGAGCCGCTGATGTCCGCGCTGATCAAGAACCTGGTGTGAGGCCCGACAGCCGTCCGGCGACCGCGGGCAGCCGATCGATCATCGCGACGGTGAAATCGGCGAGCAGGGCGATCAGTCCGTCACGGTCGACGTCGAGCCCGCCGTCCAGCCAGACCAGGACCAGTTCGGCCGCGCCGCCGGTGATCAGCTGGGATGTGGCGGCGATCGCGGTGTCCTGCCCTTCGGGCAGCTCGAGTACCAGGCGGGTCTGCTCGATGATGACGTCGGCCACCTGCCGCATGCCCGCGAAACGGCTGCGCATCAGCGCCTCGTCGCCGTAGGTCTGGGCGAACGCCACTCTCGCCCGCCGCGGATCGTCGGTGAGTTCGACGATGAGGGCGGCGACCCCGGCGCGGATCCGGTCGCCCGGGGTGCCCGTGGTCTCGGCGATCGCGGCCTTGGCCCGGTCGAGCGCCGCCTGCTGGATCTCGGCCAGCACGCCGGAGGCGAGCGCGTCGAGGTCGGGGAAGGCTTCGTAGAAGAAGCGCGGGCCGACCTTGGCCTGTTCACACACTCCACGCACGGTCAATGCCGACAGGCCTTGGGTGCCCATGATGTCCAGGGCGGCGTCGAGCAGCCTCCTGCGCCGGTCCTCCCGGCGCTCGGCCGTGGAGGTTCCGCGGTAGGTGCCGCTGACGGTACGGGTCACCACGCCAGCTTGACACAGTCAAAATTGGGAAACAAACGTTTACGGAAACGTGTGTTTCCTATATCGTCGGATCATCGCAGTGTCGCGAAGGGAAGACGGTCATGAGTCTGCTTGTGCCCCAGTCGATGGACGAGGTCAACGACACGGTCCGCCAGGCGCGGGCCACTTGGGCGTGGCGCGCGCAGCGTGGTGCCGCGCGGTTGGTCGCGCGGTATCCGGTGCGGGTGCGTCCGCTGGCCGATCCGCCGCCGGGCAGCGGACTGAAACCGGTGCTCGGCGACTTCGGGCTCCCCGGCATCGGCTACACCCTGCACGCGCTGGCCGATCCGATCCAGTTCGCGCGCGCGAGATTCGATCGCCTCGGCCCGGTGCAGTGGTTCGGCATGCTCGGTCGGCGGATGGTCACGATCGGCAGCCCGGAGGGCTACGAGGCGGTGATGCTGGACCGGAACAAGGTGCTGTCGGCGCAGCGGGCCTGGGAGTGGCTGATCGGCCCGTTCTTCCACGGCGGACTGTTGCTGCGCGACTTCGACGACCACCTCTACCATCGGCGCATCATGCAGCAGGCGTTCACGCGTCCGCGATTGATCGGCTACCTGGACATGACAACGCCGCGGATCACCCGCGGCATGGCGCGGTGGGAGCCCGCCGACGACTTCCGCGTCTACCGCGCGATCAAGAAACTGCTGCTCCAGCAGGCCACCGAAGTCTTCGCGGGCGCCGAACTCAGCGAGGACGCCGCACGGTTGGAGCGTGCCTTCGAGGACGCGGTGCGCGGTGGCGCCGCGCTGATCCGGGCGAACGTGCCCGGCGGGGTGTGGGCCCGCGGCGTGCGCGGGCGCCGGGTGCTCGAGAAGCACTTCCGCCGTGAGTTGCCCGCCAAGCGCGCGGGCGGCGGCAACGACCTGTTCAGCGTGCTCTGCCGGGCGAGCACCGCCGAAGGCGAGACCTTCACCGACAGCGAGGTGGTCGAGCACATGATCTTCGTGATGATGGCCGCCCACGACACCAGCACCATCGCCGCGTCCATGCTCGTCTACGAGCTCGGCAGGCATCCCGAATGGCAGGAGCGGCTGCGCGCCGAATCGCTCGCGCTGGGCAAGCCCACGCTGGACTACGACGATCTCGACCGCCTGCCCTCGCTCGACCTCGCGTTCAAGGAGGCGCTGCGGGTCTACTCGCCGGTGGCCCAGCAGGTCCGCCAGACCATCGCCGACACCGACATCCTCGGCTACTACTTGCCGAAGGGGACGTTCATCCTCTGCGGCACGTACGGCCTCATGCGCACCGAGCAGTACTGGCACGACGCCGACACCTTCGACCCGGAGCGTTTCGCCGACCACCGCCGTGAGGACAAATCGCACCGCTTCGCGTGGGCGCCCTTCGGCGGCGGCGCGCACAAGTGCATCGGCCTCTACTTCGGCGGCATGACGGTCAAAGCCGTTGTGCACCAGATGCTGTTGCGGTATCGCTGGAGCGTGCCGGACGGCTACCGGATGCCGCTGGTCGCCGGGACGGGTCCGGTGCCTGCCGATGGACTGCCCATCCGGCTGGAGCGGATCGACCGATGAGAATCGTCGCCGACCGCATCGTGTGCGCGGGGCACGGCATGTGTGAAGCACTGGCGCCCGACCTGTTCCGGGTCGGTGACGACGGAATCGTCGCGCCGCCGGAGACCGTCGAGCCGTCGGAGCGGGAACTTCTGGAGCTGGTCGTCGACAGTTGCCCGGTCGGTGCGCTGCGCCTGGCCTGAGGCCCCCGGGTCCGTTTTGCGTCCTCAGGCGTGGGTACCGCGAACTGCGACGCTCTTCCCATCGACGCGAGAGGACCGTGAACCTCATGGCCACCTGCGACACCTGCGGAAACGAGTACGACAAGACGTTCACCATCACCCGGGACGGCGAGTCCGCCACGTTCGACAGCTTCGAATGCGCGATCAACGCCATGGCTCCGACGTGCACGCACTGTTCCTGCCGCATCCTCGGCCATGGCGTCGAGGCGCGCGGCGACTACTTCTGCTGCGCGCACTGCGCCCACGAAGCGGGTCATCCCGCACTCGTCGACCACGTCTGACTCGCTGGATCGGCGCCGGTTGCGAGACCGATCACCCGCGCGGTGCGTGACTTCGCCGCACGTCGAGCCCGGCGGCCACCGCCGCTTCGGCGAGTACCTGCTCGAGCATGGCCGGTGTGAGGCGGCCGGTGAAGGTGTTCTGCTGACTCACGTGGTAGCAGCCGAACAGGTGCAGCGGGCTACGGTCGGCGTCGGTCGCGGCCAGTTCCACGTGCGCGCCGTGGCCGAACTTCGGTCGCGGGCGCGGGACGACCCATCCGGCGCGCGCCAGCACCGGGAGCAGGGCTTGCCAACCGAACGCGCCGAGCACCACCACCGAGCGCGCGGTGGGGGTCAGCAGGCCCAGTTCGGTCTCCAGCCAGTGGCTGCAACGATCGCGTTCCTCCGGCGTCGGTTTGTTGTCCGGCGGCGCGCAGTGCACGGGGGCGGTGATCCGCACGCCGTCGAGTCGCAGGCCGTCGTCGACACCGACCGCGGTCGGCTGGTTGGCCAGACCGACCGCGTGCAGCGCCGCGTAGAGCACGTCGCCGCTGCGGTCGCCGGTGAACATACGGCCGGTCCGGTTGCCGCCATGCGCGGCGGGCGCGAGTCCGACGATCAGCATCCGCGCGTCCCCCGGACCGAATCCGGGGACCGGGCGGCCCCAATAGGTCTGGTCGCGGAAGGCGGCCCGCTTCTGTTTCGCGACGAGTTCGCGCCAGGCGACCAAGCGTGGGCAGGCGAAGCAGTCGGCGACCGCCGCGTCGAGTTCTGCGATGGTCCGGCACACGTCAGTGCGGGGTGCTCGGGTCGGCGTCGTCACGCCCCATATGGCGCTCGCACCGGTGCCACGGCCCGGCTGCCGCGGCGGTACGGCGATGTCGGTCGAAGATCGGGGTCTCATTCATCAGCGCTCCGTTCGGCGGTGCCACGGGATCGGCGAACCGGACGATCATGCCCACTATGCATCAGCCGTGCGGGCCGATGCCGCCCCGTGACGATCCGCCTCGCGCGTGCCGGACCGCTTCGGACATCTGTCCAGTTCAGCGATGTGATCGGGCGTCCTTCGGGCCGGACATGTGATCGGTACCACCGGGTCCGGGTTGGTAGCATGGCGATTCCGACCGACCGGATGCGGTGGTTCACCTCCGGCTTCCATCGAAAGAGTCTTTTCATGCAGTTTGAAATCGTCGAGCGGGACGAGACGTGGGTTGCCGGGCTGCCGGTGCGCAGCCCCAAACGCGCGCTCGGGGAACTGCGTGACCGCGATCTGGAGGCCGCCTGGGCTGCGGTGTTGCACCAGGAACTCGGCGGGCCGCTGGCCAGCGCCTACACCGATTACACCGGGGAGCTGGGCACCTACAACACGCAGATCGTCGGCTACCAGTGCTCCTCCTTCGACGACGTCACCCGCGGTCACTTGGTCGCCCGGTTGCCGCGCGGCGCCTACGCCCGGTTCTCCTCGGTCGGTAACTTCCCGCAGGTGATGACCGACCTGTGGACGCAGATCGCCTACGCCGAGGAGCACAACCAGATCAAGCGCACCTATACCGGCGATTTCGAGTGTTATCCGCACGCCTACAAGATCGATCTGTACTTGGCGGTAGACGCGCGATGAGCTATGCGATCGTGGTGCGTGCCGAGGCGATCTACGGCGGGCTGGTGGTTCCGCGCGTGCGCCCGAGCTTCAAGGTCAGCAACAGCGACCTGATCGACTTCCTCAAGGACCGGCTGCGTGACCGGGCGGGCGAGGATCGTCCGATGTACACGGTGTACGTGCCGGACCCGGCCGGGAACTACAACGCGGTGGTCTGCTTCGAGTACCCCTCCCCGGACGTCGTGCCGGTGGGCGATGTCCTGGTGCGGGTGCCGAAAGGCGTTTATGCCCGCTTCGCGCCCAACGGCGACTATCACGATCCGGTGGAGGACGTCTGGGCCCAGGTCGATGACGCGACGGCGTCCGCCGAGATCACTCGCGCCTATCGGGAAGAAATCGAGATCTGGCACGGGCCGGAGTCGGTCGAGTTGTTCATTTCGATCCTCGTTTAGCTTGCTGAATAGTAACTATCTCCGAACCAACTGGTCTCCACGTTATTTTCGATACTGATTGCTTACCGGTTGACCTGGGGAAATAGTCGGTGTACCGGAGAGTTTTCGGAAGATTAGCCGGACGGCTGGTCAATTCCTGCCCGATGACGGATACTGCCCTGGGCAACTTCATCTCGGCTCAGGCCGTGGGGGCTGCATCGGGCTGGATCGGGCTGGACTATCGCGCAGGGCGGCGCGGCGATGGAGTAGGAACAACATGACTGTGGATCTGATTGCAGTCGTGCCGAGGAACTCCCGTGGGCGGGGAGTGCGGCGGTATTACGACGCGCAATCCGAGTGTGCGTTCTTTGTCTCCGAACCGGGTGTGTCACCGGAGCTCTGGCACCGGTATCTCGGCGGGGCACTGGATGTTTACCGGCGCTTCGGCGTCGAACACGCACTCGAATACGACACGGTCGCCGACGGCGAATCGACGTCGCTGTTCTTCGCCGCGCTCGACGCCGACGGCGACATGGTCGCCGGGGTGCGGATGCAGGGGCCCTACACCGACGCGGAGCAGGCGCACGCGCTGGTCGAGTGGGCCGGTCATCCGGGCGCCGAGGAGGTGCGCCGGATGATCGCCGATCGGATACCGCACGGGGTGGTCGAAGCCAAGGGGGCGTGGGTCGCGCGCGACGCGGCCAAGCGAGCCGAGTTGGGCGCCGCGATCTCGCGCACCGTGCTGCACGGCGCGCGCCTGCTCGGCGCGCGCTACGGCTTCGCGACGGTGGCATCGTTCACCGTGGCCCGTCATTCGGCCTGCGGGGCGGTGCCCGCCGAGCACATCCCTTCGGTGCCGTATCCGGACGAGCGCTACCAGACCGTTCCGCTGTGGTGGGACACCCGCGGTTACGCCGTGTTCGCCGAGGAAGCGCAGCGGTCGCTGACGCACGCCGAACAGGACGCGCTCGGCCTGCCTGCCGCACGTCCGCTCGACACGCGGTGCGCGATCGGCTGTGGGACGGAGGGCCGGCGCGGATATGGGCGATGACCCCAACCGAGTAGCGGACCACCGGCCGCTGATCCTCGACTCCACCGATCCGGAAGATGCCCGGATACTCGCCGGGTTGCGCGCGGACCCGCACATCGAATTCCTCGATCTACGTGCGTCGTTGCACGTGGAGTACGAAAGAATGGTCGCCGCGCCGGATATCGCGGAAGGCCCGGAGGCGGATCGCTGGATCTACTATCCGTGGCGCGCGACGGTGGTCGGATTGCCGGGGCCGCGTACTTTCCGGATGATTCGGCTGGACCGCAATCGGAACAAACTGACCAGAGCCGAGCAGGATCGCTTGGCCGGACAAACGATCGGGATCATCGGACAAAGCGCGGGGCACGCTATCGCGCATCTGCTCGCACTCGAGGGCGTTTGCGGTGAATTACGCTTGGCCGACTTGGACGAAATCGAGTTGTCCAATTTGAACCGGGTTGCGGGAACGCTGTTCGACGTCGGCGTCAACAAAGCGGTGGTAACCGCGCGCCGTATTGCCGAGTTGGATCCCTATCTGCCGGTACAGGTCTTCGAATCCGGCGTCGACGAGAATTCGGTGGACGAGTTCTTGGCGGGGCTCGCGATCGTGGTCGAGGAATGTGATTCGCTCGATATGAAACTGGTGGTTCGCGAGGCGGCGGCCCGGCACCGCGTTCCCGTCCTGATGGAGACCAGCGATCGGGGTTTGCTGGATGTCGAGCGTTTCGATCTGGAACCTCAGCGCCCGGCGTTTCACGGATTACTCGGCGACGTCCGCGCACAGGACTTGCGCGGGCTGACTTCGAGGGAGAAGGCCCCGTTCGTGGTGAAGCTGCTCGGCGCTGCCGGATTGTCACCGCGGCTGGGCGCGAGCCTGGTCGAGGTCGGCGAGACGGTGACCAGCTGGCCGCAGCTGGCCGAGGACGTCACGCTCGGCGCCGCGAGCGTGGTCGCCGCCGTCCGGCGCATCGGACTGGGGTGGAAGCTGGATTCCGGTCGCGTGCGGGTCGACGTGGAACAGCATCTCGACGAGTTGGCCGATCCGCCGCCGAACGACGAGCCGGTGTGGGCCGAAGCGACGCCGGAGGCCGTTGCGGGGCCCGTCGGCAGTGTCCTGGCCTGCGCGCAGCGGGCGCCGTCCGGCGGAAACATGCAGCCCTGGTCGCTGCGAGCCGCAGCGAGCGACATCTTCATCGAGCTGGCGCCGGAGCACAGCACCGCGATGGATATCGGCTATCGCGGCAGCGCCGTCGCGCTCGGCGCGGCCGTGTACAACGCGCGGGTCGCCGCGGCCGCGCACGGGATTCTCGGCCCGCACGAGTTCATCGAGGGTGCGCCGGGGTCCGGCCTGCTCGTCGCGCGCCTGCGGCTGGGAAATGACCGGAGCGCCGAAATGGCCACCGACTATCCCGCCGTATTGCGGCGCGAGACCAACCGCAGGGTCGGCACCGGGGCCAGACTGGCCGACGGGGTACTCGATGCCCTCGCCGAAACCGCCGAATCGGCCGGCGCGCATGTGCGTGCGGTAGTGGACCGGCGGGGCATCGAAGAAGCTGCGCATTTGCTGAGCGATTCCGATCGAATCCGCTATCTCACGCCCCGGTTATACGAGGAAATGCTCGCCGAAGTTCGTTGGCCGGACGACGACCCGGAGACCGGGATCGATGCCCGCAGCCTGGAACTGACCGACGACGAGTGGGCGGCATTCGAGATCACCACCCGCGCCGACGTCATGGCGCAGTTGCGATCCTGGTCGGGTGGTTCGGCGCTGGGGAAATACACCGGTGACCGGGTGCGGTCCAGCTCGGCCATTCTGGCGGTGACGTTCGAGGCGACCGACCCGCGATTGACCGACTACGCGGAGGGGGGCGCGGCGGTCGCGCGGGTTTGGGTGCAGGCCGAGCGCCTCGGATTGTGTGTGCAACCGATTTCGCCGGTATACCTCTACGCCCGACGCCCGGCGGAACTTGCTGCGATTTCCCCCGACTTCACGGATACACTAGCGTCACTTCAGGGCCGTTTCCTGGACCTGCTGGAAGTGCCTGAGCATGAGACCATGGCGTTGGTGCTTCGCCTGAGCTACGCCTCCGCCGCCACCGTACGCAGCAGGCGGCGTCCGGTGCTCGGTGTGGACACCAGTAGTTAGCGCGATCGGAGACAATGTGCCACGGCGGACACTCGACTCGTTGGTGACCCAGGTCGCCTCTGAGCTGATGGGTGTGGACGCCACGACGATGGTCGCCGCCACCGAACGCGTGCTCGCGCACTTGGTCGAGTACTTCGACGTGGACTTCAGCTACGTGCGCCACACCGACCGTGAACGTCGAGCAACCGTGCTCATCGCGGAGTGGCCGCACCGGCAGCACGTGCCGGATCCGGACCCGCTCGGCGTGATCTACTTCGACGGCGCCGACCCGGTGTTCCGTGCGCTGGAGAACGCGACCGAGCCGATGGTCGCCCGTCCGACCCCGGAGTTCGCCGATTACCAGGAGACCGTCCGCCGGGGGTCCGGCATCGCCGGAGTGACCTCGGCGGCCGTGCCACTGCTGTCGCGGGGCGAGCCGACCGGCGTGCTCGGGTTCGTCAAGTCGGGTGACCGGGAGTGGAGCACCCGCGAACTCAACGTGCTCAAAGCCATCGCGGCGCTCTTCGCGCAATTACAGGCGCGGGTGGTCGCGGAGGAACGTCTCCGATATATCGCGCTGCACGACGACCTGACCGGCCTGGCGAACCGGCGAGCGCTGCTCGAGCACATGGAAGAGCGATTACGTTCCGGTAGCCCCGGCCCGGTGGCGGCCTTCTTCCTCGACCTGGACCGCTTGAAAGCTCTCAACGACTTCCTCGGTCACACCGCCGGGGACAACTTCATCCGCACGTTGTCGACGCGATTGCGGGAGAACCTCGACCCGAACGACATGATCGCCCGACTAGGCGGCGACGAGTTCGTCATCGTGCCCGCCAAACCGATGGACGCGGTGGCCGCCGAATACGAGGCCAACCGGATCCAGCAGTTGATCGCCCGGCGCGTCACCGTCGGCGGCGAGTCCGTCAGCCGGGGAGCCAGCGTCGGAGTGGCGCTGGGCATCCCCGGTGAGACCACTGTCGCCGACGTGCTGCGACGCGCCGATCATGCGCTGTTGTCGGCGAAGTCGGGCGGCGGCAACGGCGTCGCGGTGTTCACCGACACCATGCGCGCCCAGTTCGAACTCCAGGACGACGTGGAGCTCAACCTCCGCGGCGCGGTGTCGGACGGCTCGCTGCTGCTGCACTATCAGCCCGAGGTGGACCTGCGCACGGGTCGCATCGTCGCGCTGGAGGCGCTGGTCCGCTGGCTGCACCCGACCAGGGGGCTGCTGCCGCCCGCCGCGTTCGTCACCGTCGCCGAAGCCACCAACCTGGCCGGTGAGCTCGGACGCTGGGTCATCCGGTCGGCGTGCGCGCAGTTCGCCGAATGGCGCAGGCGGGGTATGGCCGGCAACGTGGTGATGCGGATCAACGTGTCGCCGGTGCAGTTGGTCAGCCTCGATTTCGTCGAGCGCATCGAGGACATCCTTCGCCTGTTCGGCATCGACGGCAGCTCTGTGTGCCTGGAGATCACCGAGCACGTCGTGGTCCAGGATCTGGCCCGCACGCAGGTCACCCTGCGCGGATTGAAGCGGATGGGCGTGCAGATCGCCATCGACGACTTCGGTACCGGCTACAGCTCGCTGTCGCATCTGAAGGCGCTGCCGGTGGACGCGGTGAAGATCGATCGGGGGTTCGTGCAGCGGCTCGGCGCCAGCACCGACGATCTGGCCATCGTGAAGTCCATCATCGGCTTGGCCGGCTCGTTCGGGCTGGGCGTCGTCGGAGAGGGCGTCGAGACGGCGGTCGCCGCGCGGACGCTGGTCGGCCTCGGCTGCTACCGCGCGCAGGGCTTCCTGATCGCGCGGCCGATGCCCGCCGAGCAGGTCGAGGAGCATCTCGTGGCAGGCCGGATCCCGCTCGATCTGGATCTGCCCCGCGCCGGGCGCGGCTTGCCCGCGCACTGAGATCACGGCCGCATCCGCCGGTGGGCGGCTGGTTGTCCTTTTCTTTCACGGCCGTTCACCTACCGTTGGTCGCCGGTAACCCGATCCGCTGCAACATCGGCCACGTGCGCATAGTTCAGCTTGCGAACTTCTACGGTCCGCGTTCGGGTGGGCTGCGCACGGCGCTGCACCACCTCGGCGAGGGCTATGTCTCCGCAGGCCACGACGTGGTGCTGATCGTGCCGGGTCCGCGCCGATCGGAGGAGATCCTGCCCACGGGGGTCGTGCGGATCACGCTGCCCGCGCTGGCCATTCCGTGGACCGGGGGCTACCGTGCCGCGGATCCCCGCCGGGTGGCCGACGTCCTGGACGGATTGCGGCCCGACGTGCTCGAGGTGTCCGACCGGCTGACACTGCGCGGCTTCGGTCGCTGGGCGCGGCGTCGCGACGTGACCGGCGTGATGATCTCGCACGAGCGGCTCGACCGGCTGCTGGGGCAGGTGCTGCCCGGCCCGGTGGCGCGCCGGTGCGCCGACGTAGCCAACCGGCGCACCGCCACCGACTACGACATGGTGGTGTGCACCACCCGGTTCGCGCGCGAGGAGTTCCAGCGCATCGGCGCGGCGAACGTCGAATTGGTCCCGCTCGGTGTCGACCTCGAGCTGTTCCGCCCGGACCGGCGTGATCGCGGGCTGCGGGCCGATCTCGGCGTGCCCGGTCATCCGCTGCTGGTGCACTGCGGCCGGTTGTCGGTCGAGAAGCGGGTGGATCGCAGCATCGAGGCGGTCGGCGCGTTGCGCGACGCCGGGATCGAGGCGCGGTTGGTCGTCGCGGGGGACGGGCCGCGCCGGGACGCGCTGCAACGGCGGGCTCGCGCGCTGGCTCCGCTGCCCGGCGGGGTGCCCGCCGTGCACTTCACCGGTTTCATCTCCGACCGCGAGATGGTCGCCAAACTGCTTGCCACCGCGGACGTCTCGCTGGCGCCGGGCCCGCACGAGACCTTCGGACTCGCCGCTCTGGAAGCGCTAGCGGCAGGCACACCCGTGGTGGCCAGCCGATCCTCGGCGCTGGCCGACATCGTGACCACCGACTGCGGCGCGGTGGCCGCCGATCATCCGTCCGCTTTCGCGCAGGCGGTCAGCGACGTGCTGGCCATGCCGCAGGCCGGTCGGCGCCGAGCCGCACGCAGCCGCGCCGAGCAGTTCACCTGGCCGCGCGCCGTCGCGGGCATGCTCGCGGTGCTCGGGCGGTAACGGCGTTGCGGTCGGAGACCGTCGCCTGGACTACCCTGCGGGAAACCGATTCGGCGATTCGAGATGGGATGCGCAGTGCTGGGTAGAAGTCGCGGGCGAGCGGGTCGAACGACGGTGCGCGAGGGGAAGGTTCTGGTCACCGGTGCCGCCAGCGGCATAGGCCGGGCCACCGCCATGGCCGCCGCGGCGGACGGCGCCGAACTGGTGCTCACCGACATCGATGCCGAAGGCCTGGACGCCACGGTGACCGACATCCGCGCCGCGGGCGGCCGCGTCGCCCTGGCGGAAGCGCTGGATATCACCGACTACGACGCGGTGCGCGCCTTCGCCGATCGGGTGCACGCCGAACTCGGCAGCCTGGACGTCGTCATGAACATCGCGGGCACGTCGGTCTGGGGGACGGTGGAGAACCTGGAGCACAAGCACTGGCGGCGCATGGTGGAGGTCAATCTCATGGGCCCGATCCACGTCATCGAGACCTTCGTGCCGCCGATGGTGCGCGCGGGCAAGGGTGGCGCGCTGGTGAACGTGTCCTCCGCGGCGGGTCTGCTCGCCTTGCCGTGGCACGCGGCATACAGCGCGGGCAAATACGGCATTCGTGGCGTGTCGGAGGTCCTGCGCTTCGATCTGGCGCAACACGGCATCACGGTGCACCTGGTGGCGCCGGGCGCGGTGAACACGCCGCTGGTACGCAGCGTCGAGCTGGTCGGGGTGGACAAGGAGGACCCGAAGATCAAGCGGCTCACCGCGGCCTTCGCCGAGCACGCGGTGCCGCCGGAGAAGGTGGCGACGGCGATCCTGCGCGGGATCGAACGCAACCGGTTCCTGGTCTACAGCTCGTTCGACATCCGATTCGGTTACTGGTGGGCGCGCAAATTCGCCTTCCCCTACGAGTTCGTGATGCGCCGCACCAGCGCGCGGTTCAGCAGGCTGCTGGCTTCGACGGGCAGTTGAGATGCACGTCGAGCACGCGCGCGCCGGGTCCCTCGGCGCCGAGCCGGTCGTGCTCGTTGACCAGGCGGCAGGTGCCCAGCGACAGGCAGCCGCAGCCGATGCAACCGGTGAGGCTGTCGCGCAGGCGGATCAGCTGGGTGATCCGGTCATCGAGGTCGGCGCGCCACGCGGTCGACAGCGTCTCCCAGTCGCGCCGGGTCGGAGTGCGCCCCTCGGGTAGCTGATCGAGGGCTGCCCGGATCTCGCTCAGCGGTATGCCGACGCGCTGGGAGATGCGGATGAACGCCACGCGGCGCAGGGTCTCGCGGGCGTATCTGCGCTGGTTCCCGCTGGTGCGTCTACTCGTGATCAGTCCTTCCCGTTCGTAGAAGTGCAACGCGGAGACCGCCACTCCACTACGCTCGGAAAGCTGCCCCGGGGTCAGCTCTTTCGCCCGCCAATCGGCTGCTGTCGACATGCACGCTCCTCCCTACTCACCTCAACAATACTTCAGGTTAGGGTGTCGGGGACCGGATTCGGGGGATCGCGGACCGGTCGGCATTCGAAGCCGAGGAATTCCGTGCTCTCCGGGCCGCGGCGCACTACGGTCTGATCATGGGAGCAGATGCTGTGTCCGCGCGGGAGGGTGCGCGTTTTGCCGTGACGTCCGAAGTCGGCGCGCTGCGTACGGTGCTGCTGCACCGTCCCGGCAGCGAGCTGCGCAGGCTCACCCCGCGCAACAACGATCAGCTGCTGTTCGACGGCATCCCGTGGGTGGAGCGCGCCCAGCAGGAGCACGACACCTTCGCCGAGGTGCTGCGCGGGCGCGGCACCGAGGTGCTGTTGTTGTCCGACCTGCTCGCCGAAACGCTCGCGGTCAGCGGCGCGGCCCGCGTCCAGGGCATTTCCGCCGCGGTCGACGCGCGCAGGCTCGGGCACGCCCTGGCCGACGAGCTGGCCGCATTCCTGCGCGGCGTGCCCGCCGCGGAACTGGCCGAGATCCTCATGGCGGGCATGACATTCGACGAATTGCCGTTCGGGCCCGACGCCACCTCGCTGGTCCGCCGCATGCACCACGGCGGCGACTTCGTCATCGACCCGCTGCCCAATCTGCTGTTCACCAGGGACTCGTCGTTCTGGGTCGGTCCGCGTGTCGCGATCACCTCGCTCGCGCTGCCCGCCCGCAGCAGGGAGACCTCGCTGACCGACCTCATCTACGCCTTCCATCCCCGTTTCCTCGGGGTGCGCCGCGCCTACGAATCGCATACCGCGCCGATCGAGGGCGGTGACGTGCTGCTGCTGTCGGAGGGCGTGGTGGCGGTGGGCGTCGGCGAGCGCACCTCGCCCGCGGGCGCGGAAGCGTTGGCGCGCAGCCTGTTCGACGACGACCTGGCCCACACCGTACTGGTGCTGCCGATCGCGCAGACGCGCGCGACCATGCACCTGGACACGGTGTGCACCATGGTCGACGCCGACGCCGTCGTGATGTACCCCGCGGTGCGTGAGTCGCTGTGCGCTTTCACGATTCGCAAGGAGGACGACTACGGCGGCCGGCTCGGCAGCGGCCGGGTCAGCATGCGCGGGCCCGACCCGTTCCTGCCCGCGGCCGCCGAGGCGATGGGCATCGACAAGCTGCGGGTGATCGACACCGGCCTGGACGGGGTCACCGCCGAACGCGAGCAGTGGGACGACGGCAACAACACCCTTGCGCTGGCTCCCGGCGTGGTGGTCGCCTACGAGCGCAACGAGATGACCAACGCCAGACTCGAGGACGCCGGGATCGAGGTGCTGCGCATTCCCGGGTCCGAATTGGGCTCCGGCCGCGGCGGACCTCGTTGCCTGTCCTGCCCGCTGTCCCGAGACGACGTGTGAGCCCGCCATGTTCACCATCACGGTCTCCCACGAATCGCCGGTGCCGCCCTACGAGCAGTTGCGCCTCGGCGTCATCGCCCAGGTGCGTTCCGGCGAGCTGACCGCCGGAACCAAGATCCCGACCGTCCGCGCCCTTGCCGCCCAACTCGGCTTGGCCCCGAACACGGTCGCGCGGGCCTACCGTGAGCTGGAGGCCGACGGAGTGGTCGAAACGCGGGGCAGGCAGGGGTCCTTCATCGCGTCGTCCGGTGACCCGACCAGGGACGTAGCGGGCCGCGCGGCCACCGCATACGTCGCGACGGTGCGCAGGCTGGGATTGGACGACGCCGCCGCGCTGCGATACGTGCGAGCGGCCCTCGAAGGCTGACCACGCCTCACCTCCAGCTGGGCAGCCAGAGGTGGTCGTGCCAGTTGCCCGGGGTGATCGGCAGGGCGGTGAGAATCGGCCAGAGCCAGATGAAGTTGGCGATCACCAGACCCAGGTAGAGACAGACCGCGAGCAGTCCGAGACTGCGTCGTTCGTTCGGTGGGGCGGGCAGGTAGGTCCCGGCGGGGCTGCGCGGAATGGTGGAGGGGCGCGCCGGGCCCAGCACGTCGCCGAGCGCGAGCGCCACGCCCATCACCAGGAACGGGGCCATCGGGACGGCGTAGAAGTAATACATCTGCCGGTCGAGGGTGGCGAACCAGGGCAGCAGCGCGGCGCCGTAGCCGACCAGCACCGCGCCGTAGCGCCAGTCGCGGCGGACCACGGTGCGCCACAGCATCCAGGCCAGTACCGGACCCGCGACCCACCAGATGGCCGGCGTCCCGATCAGCATCACGGCCTTCACGCACTGGGTCTGCCCGCAACCGGTGACCCCGCTGTCGGCGTAGTAGTACAACATCGGGCGCAGGCCCATGGGCCAGGTCCAGGGTTTGGATTCCCAGGGGTGATGGTTGCCCGCCGAATTGGTGAGCTCGGTGTGGAATTCCAGCGACCTGGCGTTGAAGTACCAGAGCGAGCGCAGCGCGTCCGGCGCCACATGTGACCAGAATCCGCCGGTACCGATCGGGTCGGTCGGCGCCGACGGATTGCCCGGCATGTGCCGGTACACGCCGGTCTCGCTCGCGAACCAGGCCCAATAGCTCGCCAGGTAGACGCCGAGCGGCACGAGCACCAGTGCGTAGAGCGCGGGCCCGATATCGCGCAGCGCCACGCCGAGCCAGGGGCGGCGCACCCCGTACGTCCGCCGCGCCGAGAGGTCGAAGTAGACGCTCATCAGGCCGAAGGCCGCGATGAAATAGATGCCGGACCATTTGGTTCCGCAGGCCAGGCCGAGCAGCACGCCCGCGCCGAAACGCCACCAGCGCACCCCGAGGCGGGGTCCGGAGTCCGTCACGCCGATCCGGCCCTTGATGTCCGCGCGCGCGAGCCGGGCGCGCATCTCGTCGCGGTCGACGATCAGGCAGCCGAAGGCGGCGGTGACGAACAGCGCCATGAAGATGTCGAGCATGCCGATACGCGAGGAGACGAAGGTGAGCCCGTCGGCGATCAGCAGGATGCCCGCGATCGCGCCGATCAGGGTGGAGCGCGCCATCCGGCGCACGATCCGGATCACCAGCAGCACCAGCACGGTTCCGGCGAGAGCGGCGGTGAAGCGCCAGCCCCAGCCGTTGTAGCCGAACATCGCCTCGCCGACCGCGATGAGTTGCTTGCCGACCGGGGGATGCACCACCAGCCCGTAGCCGGGGTTGTCCTCCACCCAGCCGCCGGTGAGCATCTGCCAGGCCTGCGGGGCGTAGTGCTTCTCGTCGAACACCGGTGTGCCCGCGTCGGTCGGGTAGTTGAGCATCGTGAAGCGCGTGACCGCGGCGATCGCGGTGAGGAACGCCGTCACCAGCCAGCCGCGCAGGCGATCGGCCGGGCCGAAGTCGGGCGGCGGCCGCAGCGGTCCCGGACTCGACCAGGAGGGCACGGTTCCGAACCGTGCGGTCGCGCGCTGGTCGGTCACCTGGGTCACGCCCCGATCGTATGCTGTCGCGCCACGGTGGTAATTCAGGCCGTACCAGTTGGGTGCGTCCGGCTCACCGTCGAATCCGCCTGAGTTGTGGAGTTCCCCGGTGTGCCGGTCGGTTCCCGTGGCCGGGCCGATACGCTGCTCGATGGATGTGCTCGACGTGGACAGGAGTGTGGTGACGCAGGTGGCAGGGGGCAGGCTCGTGCTGGCGGCGACACCGATGGGCGACGTCGGGGATGCCTCGCAGCGCCTGCGCGATGCCCTGTCCACAGCGGACGTGGTGGCCGCCGAGGACACGCGGCGGACCAGGTCGCTGGCCAAGGCGCTCGGCGTGGAGCTGTCGGGCCGGGTGGTCAGCTTCTACGATCACGTCGAGACCGCGCGGATCCCGATGCTGCTCGACGAGATCGCGGGCGGGCGCACGGTGCTGCTGGTGACCGACGCGGGCATGCCGTCGGTGAGCGACCCGGGCTACCGCATGGTGGCGGCGTGCGTCGAGCGCGACTTGGCGGTGACCTGCCTGCCCGGCCCTTCGGCGGTGACCACGGCCCTGGCGCTGTCGGCGTTGCCGGTGGAACGGTTCTGCTTCGACGGATTCCCGCCGCGCAAATCCGGCCAGCGCCGGGAGTGGTTGCGGACCTTGATCGCCGAACCGCGCGCCTGCGTCTTCTTCGAGGCGCCACATCGGCTCGCCGACTGCCTGGCCGACGCGGTGGAGGTCCTCGGCCCGGACCGCCGCGCCGCCGTGTGCCGGGAACTGACCAAGACCTACGAGGAAGTGGTTCGCGGCACCCTGGCCGAACTGGCCGCTTGGGCCGTCGAGGGCGCGCGTGGCGAGATCACGGTGGTCCTCGCCGGCGGTGAGCCCGCCTCCGCCGACCCCTCGGACCTGGTCGGGGACGTCGAAACCCTCACCGCGACCGGCCTGCGCCTCAAGGATGCCTGCGCCGAGGTCGCCGCCGCACACGCCGTCTCCCGCCGCGAACTCTACGATGCGGTTCTCACCGCGCGCCGCACGTCCTAGCCGGTACGCGCCGCGCGTCGACCGGGTGTGAAATTTCGCTCCGCCGTGGGTGGTCGACCAAGGGTGCGGCGGCGGGCAAGATCGTCGGTATGACATCTCTGGAGAGCAAGGCCACGACGTTTCTCGGGTTGCACGTGCCCGGGGATCCGGGAGTCTTCCCGACGGTGTGGGATGCCTGGTCCGCGAAAGTGGCTGTGGAGGCGGGTTTTCCGGCCTTGACGGTCGGTAGTCATCCGCTCGCCGAATCGATCGGCCGCGGGGACGGGGAAGGGATGACGTTCGAAGAGTCCCTGGCCCGGGTAGGCCAGATCACGGCGGCGGTGGACGTACCGGTGTCGGTCGACATCGAGTCGGGATACGGACTGGAACCCGCGCGGCTGATCGAGGGCTTGCTCGAGGCGGGGGCGATCGGACTGAACATCGAGGACACCGTGCACAGCGAGGGCAGGCGCCTGCGCGCGGCGCAGGAACACGCCGACCTCGTGCGCGGATTGCGCGAGTCCGCCGACAAAGCGGGCGTGCACGTGGTGGTCAACGCGCGCACCGATCTGTTCCTGCGCAAGGACGGCGACGACGCCGATCGGGTCGACCGCGCGATCGAGCGCTTGCGGCTGGCCGCCGAGGCTGGCGCGGACGTGTTGTTTCCGGTGGGCCGCCACGCCGAGGCCGACCTGCGCCGCCTGACCGCCGAACTGCCGCTGCCGGTCAGCGCCACGGTCCAGCCGGATCAAGCCGACAAGGCGGCCCTCGCCGACCAGGGCGTCGCGCGGATCACTTTCGGCCCTTACTTGCAGGCCGCGCTGACCAGGGAGGTCAATACCCTCCTCGATCGCTGGAAGTGAGACCGGGGACGGGCTCGTCCTTGTGGCAGGTCCGCGACCGGAGGCCGAGCCCACCGGTACGGCGGTGAGCTCGGCCTCGCACGGTGGACCGAGTCGTTCGTGTGCGGGCGGTGAACCGGCCGGCGGTGTTCAGGAGGGAACGGGCAGCCCTAGCGCGCTCATGACGAACTGAACGAACAGCGGCGCCAGATCCGGCACCCGAGCCGGCCCTTCGGCGACGATCACGCGGCGCGTCCGCTCGCCGATCGCGTCCGGGATCAGGGCGATCAGTCCGTCGGACAGTTCCGGAAGCGTCGGGTCCGCCGCGCGGGCCTGGTCGTAGAACACCCGATACAGCTGCGCGAAGCGGTCGACGGCCAGGTCGCGGTAGCCGACGGCGGCCTGGTTCACCTTGAACGACTCCACCAGCACCAGCCGGGCGAAATCCGGCTCGGTGGCGACGGTCTGGCAGAAGGTGACCACGATGGACTCGATCTTGGCGTAGGCGTCGGCGTCCGGCGGCAGTTGGGCCAGTTCGTCCGCGATCCGAGTCGCCATGATGTCGACCCCGGTGTGCACCGCTTCGGCGAAGCACTCCTCTTTGTTGGCGAAATGGTCGTAGAAGGTGGTGCGCGAGACGCGGGCTCGGGCCACGATGTCGGTGAGTGTGGTCGCCGGGTAGCCCTTGTTGTCCACGGACTCCACCATGGCCTCGACCAGCCTGCCGCGTTGCGACGTGAGCACGGCTTCGCGTGCCACCCGATGCCGCTCGGCGAATCCGGACCGCTGAACGGATGTCGCCGCGTGGTGCTGGCCCATGTGTGCCCTCTCTGTGCCGGAACCGATCCCGAACGGAACGTCGTCGTACCGATCGCACACGGTTCTGGGCCGTCGCAGGGGGCCGCGAACCGGTGTTTCATTATCCGACAACGCATTACACGGCGGGAAGGCAGGTGGACCCACCCGTGGGCAGGCCTTCGGGTGACACCGCGAAACCGTTGTGCGCCTTATGGTTCCGGCCCACCGGCGGGCGGGCCGGAACAGTCAGTCCTTCGGTTCGATGTACTTCGGGAACACCGGTTCGGGTGCGGGCAACGCCACACCGGGCTCGATCGGCGTCGCGATATCGGCGAACGTCCGGCTCTGTTGACCCAGCTGGTCGAGGATGCGCTCCGCCGACCCCGGTATCACCGGCTGCACCAGGATCGCGACCACGCGCAGCACCTCCAGCGTTACGTACAGCACGGTGGCCTCGCGCGCGAGATCATCCGGCGTGCCGGACTTCGCCAGCGCCCAGGGCGCCTGCGCGGAGAAGTACCTGTTCGTCTCGCCCAGCGTCAGCCAGATCGCCTCCAGCGCCAGATGCATCTGCTGCGCGTCGAATTCGGCGCGGCAGCGCTCCAGCAGACCACCCGCCAGATCGAGCAGGGCGCGGTCGTCCTCGGTGAACTCGCCGGGAGTGGGCACCACGCCGCCGCAGTCGCGCGCGACCAGCTTGGTGCTGCGCTGCACGAGGTTGCCGAACTCGTTGGCCAGATCGCTGTTGATCCGGCTCACGATGGCCTCGTGGCTGTAGCTGCCGTCCTGGCCGTAGGAGATCTCGCGCAGCAAGAAGAAGCGCACCGCGTCCAAGCCGTAGTTCTCGACCAGTTCCAGCGGGTCGACCACGTTGCCGACCGACTTGGACATCTTCTCGCCCTTGTTGTACAGGAACCCGTGCACGAACACGCGTTTCGGCAGCTCCACACCCGCCGACAGCAGGAACGCGGGCCAGTACACCGTGTGGAACCGCGTGATGTCCTTGCCGATGATGTGCACGTCGGCGGGCCAGAACTTGCCGAACGCGGCGGAATCGGTATCCGGGAAGCCGACGCCGGTGATGTAGTTGGTCAGCGCGTCCACCCACACGTACATGACGTGATCCGGGTGGCCAGGCACCGGCACGCCCCAATCGAAGGTGGTACGCGAGATGGACAGGTCCTTCAGACCCGCCTTGACGTAGCTGACGATCTCGTTGCGCCGGGTCGCGGGCCCGATGAATTCCGGGTGCTCCTCGTAGAGCGCCAGCAGCTTGTCCTGGTAGGCCGACAGCCGGAAGAAGTAGTTCGACTCCTCGGTCCAGGTGACCGGCGTCTTGGATTCGGTGGAGATGCGGGTGCCGTCCTCGAGCACCGTGGTCTCCTCGTCGGTGTAGAACGCCTCGTCCCGCACCGAGTACCACCCCGAGTAGTTGCCCAGGTAGATGTCGCCACTGGCCAGCATCCGCTCCCAGATGGCGGCGCAGGCCTCCCGGTGATCGGCATCGGTGGTGCGGATGAACCGATCGAAGGAGATGTCGAGCGTCTTGTCCAGCGCCTCGAACACATCGGAGTTGCGGGCCGCGAGCTCTTCCACCGGGATGCCCTCGGCGGCCGCGGCCTGCTGCATCTTCTGGCCGTGCTCGTCGGTGCCGGTCATGAAGAACACGTCGTAGCCGTCGAGGCGCTTGAAACGGGCGATGGCGTCGGCGGAGATGTACTCGTACGCATGCCCGATATGCGGCGCGCCGTTGGGATAGGCGATGGCCGTGGTGATGTAGAAGGCGGGGCGGTCAGCTTCGCTCATGGTGTGTCTACTGTAATGCGCGTGCATTCTTCCGCTCGCGTGAATATGCCCGTCGCCGATTCGCGGGTCCTCGTGTCCGCGCCGCGCGGGGACCGCTGATGAGCGCCGGACGTCCCGCGCCGGAGTTGCCCGAGCCGCTGTCGCCGATCGTGGACGCGCACACCCACCTGGACGCCTGCGGCGCGACCGACGCGGCCTCCACCGCGGCGATCGTGGACCGCGCCGCTTCGGTCGGGGTCGGCCGGGTGGTCACCGTTGCCGACGACTTGGCCGCCGCGCGGTGGGCGGTGCGGGCCGCGCACTGGGACGAGCGCGTGTTCGCCGCCGTCGCGCTGCACCCGACCAGGGCGAACGCGCTCGACGACGACGCGAAGGCCGAACTCGAGCGCTTGGCCGAGGATCCGAGGGTGGTCGCCGTCGGCGAGACCGGCCTCGATTACTACTGGCCGGGCAAGCTGGACGGCTGTGCCGACATCGAGACGCAGATCGAGGGTTTCCGCTGGCACATCGACCTGGCCAAGCGGGTCCGCAAGCCGCTCATGATCCACAATCGCGAGGCCGACCACGACCTGCTGACCGTACTGCTGGACGAGGGCGCGCCCGACAGCGTGATCTTCCACTGTTTCTCCTCGGACACGAACATGGCGCTGTCGTGCGTGGCCGAGGGGTACATCCTCAGTTTCTCCGGGACGGTGAGTTTCAAGAACGCGCACGAGTTGCGGGAAGCGGCCAAGGTCGTGCCCGACGATCAGATCCTGGTCGAGACGGATGCGCCGTATCTGACCCCGCACCCGTTCCGTGGAGCGCCGAACGAGCCGTACTGCCTGCCGTACACCGTGCGAGCGCTGGCCGAGTTGCGCGAGCAGGATCCACTGGAACTGGCGAAGATCACCACCGCCAACGCCCGTCGCGTCTACCGCATCTGAGCGAGGCGCCGGAGGCGCGCGTATCCGCAAGGGCACTGTCGAATGCCCGCACGGGGGCTAGGTATGCGAAATGTGTCCTAAGTCACTTTTGGTATGTCGTTTCGTGATTTACCTGCGCTGTCGATATTTGATCGTGATATTGAAAAGGCGCTGTTCCTGAGCTTGCTGTTGTCGGCGCCCGACCCTCTCGTTATCGTGCTGTGACCATGTCCCCCTTCACGCGGATCAACCAGTCGCGTTCGCCGCTGCTGCACATCGCGGTCGGCGCGTTGCTGCTGACGTTGATCGTCGGCGCCGGTCTCGCGATCATGAATCGCAAGACGGTCACCGTCGTGGTGGACGGCGAGAAGCTGTTCCAGACCACGATGTCGCCGGACGTGCGTGGCGTACTGAAGGCCGCGGGTTTCGCCGTGACGGAGCGGGACAAGGTGGCCCCCGCCCTGGCCGCGCGCATCGCCGACGGCGCCACCATCACGCTCAACCGCGCGCGCGAAGTCGCTCTGTCCGTGGACGGGATGACGCAGAAGGTGTGGACCACCGGGGTGACCGCGGGTGAAGCGCTCGAGCAGTTGAAGATCCCGAAAGAGGTGTACGTCTCACCCGCGCGCGACGAGCGGCTCCCGCTGCAGGGCGCCGCGCTGTTGATCGCGACTCCGCGCATGGTCTCGCTGCTCGACGGCCTCGGCAATCCCGTGGACGTGCGCGCCGCGGCGCCGACCGTCGGCGAATTCCTGAAGGTGACGGGCATCCCGCTGATCGAGCAGGACTCCGTCGAACCGGACGCGTCCACCCCGTTGACGAACAATCTGCGCATCACCGTGACGCGCAAGCGGGTCGAACAGCACACCGAGACGCTGCCGCTGGATCCGCCGGAGAACGTCATCGAGGACCCGACCCTGAACATGAGCCGCACGGTGGTGGAATCACCCGGCTCGCCCGGCGTCCAGAACGTCACGTTCGCGGTCACCATGGTCAACGGTCAGGAAGTGGACCGTAAACCGGTCGCCACGACGGTGACCGTCGCGGCGGAGCCGAAGACCGTCCGGAAGGGCGCCAAGCCGGGCACCGAGGTGCCGCCGGTGCGCGACGGCGCGATCTGGGACGCGCTCGCGCGTTGTGAATCGACCGGCAACTGGTCGATCAACACCGGCAACGGTTACTACGGCGGCGTGCAGTTCGATCAGGGCACCTGGGAGCGGCAGGGCGGCCTGCGCTATGCCCCCCGCGCCGACCTGGCCACCAGGGAAGAGCAGATCGCCATCGCCGAGATCACCAGGCAGCGGCAGGGCTGGGGCGCTTGGCCCGCGTGCACCGGCCGGCTCGGCATCAACTGACGCGGGACCTGGGGCCCCCGGGCATCGCGTGCGGAGCAGACCGGCGAGCGTGAATCGGCGCGCTGACCGGGTGCGGTACACGACCGGCTCGTCGTCGAAGTCGCCGACTCCGTCGCGCCGAACGTATCGATGAAACGGCTCCCGGCCTCCGGCGGCTGTGGTCGGTACCCATCGATTCTCGCCGGGCGCGGCGCTGCTCGGAGGTCGGCATGAGTCCGGTGTCCACCTGGCGGGGGAGACATCGCGGCCCGGCCGATCCCGCGGTTGATAGATTCTCGAGGTGTCCGAACCTGAAATCTCCGCTCGTGGGAGCGCTGCGCTGCTCGGGCCCGCCGAGGTGCGGGTGCTGGCCGAACGGTTCGGGGTGCGGCCGACCAAGCAACTCGGACAGAATTTCGTGCACGACGCGAACACGGTGCGACGGATCGTCGCGGCCGCCGGAGTGGGGCGCGGGGATGTCGTGCTGGAGGTCGGGCCCGGTCTCGGGTCACTGACCCTCGCGCTGCTGGACGTGGTGGACTCGGTGGTCGCGGTCGAGATCGATCCGGTACTAGCGCGGCACCTTCCGGTGACCGTCGCCGACCGCGCCCCCGAGTTGGCGCAGCGCCTGTCGGTGGTCGAGGCGGACGCGTTGCGCGTCGCCGCCGCGGATCTGCCCGCCGCCCCGACCGCGCTGGTGGCCAATCTCCCGTACAACGTGGCGGTGCCGGTGCTGCTGCATCTGCTCGGCGAGTTGCCCGGTATCGCGGTCGCTCTGGTGATGGTGCAGGCCGAAGTGGCCGATCGCCTGGCCGCCGAACCCGGCAGCCGCACCTACGGTGTGCCCAGTGTGAAAGCGGGCTTCTATGGGACTGTCCGGCGCGCGGGTGCGGTCGGCACTCAGGTGTTCTGGCCGGTTCCGCGCGTCGAGTCGGGGCTGGTCCGGGTCGATCGCTTCGCGGAGTCGCCGTGGCCGATGGACGCCGAGCACCGCCGACGTGTCTTCGCGGTCGTCGACGCGGCGTTCGCGCAGCGCCGCAAGACCCTGCGCGCGGCCCTCGCCACGTGGGCGGGCTCACCCGCCGAAGCCGAGCGCCGCCTGCTCGCGGCGGGCATCGCTCCCACCGCCCGCGGCGAGACCCTCGATACGGCCGCCTTCGTCCGCTTGGCCGCTCAGGCATAGCCCTTCGCTTACGGCAGTGGCTCCCCGCATGTTCATGTGCGGGGAGCCACGCGGGTGTGCGAAGACCGGGTCAGACGGCGACTTCGTAGCCGGCCTCGTCGACGGCGGCGACGATGTCGGCGGTGGCGATCGGCGCGGTGCTGTCGACGCGGACCGCGCCGCTGGCGAGGTCGACGTCGACGCTGGTCACGCCGTCGATCTTGCCGATCTCGGTCTTGACGGAGCTGACGCAGTGCCCGCAGGTCATCCCCGTGACGGTGTAAGTGGTGATGGGCATGTCCGACTCCTTCACATCCTGTTCAATACGGGCGGGGGGTATCTCCAATACGAAAGATACCCCCTAAGGGTATACGGCGCAAGGCGGCTCACACGCCGTCGGCCAGCTCCAGCCAGCGCTCCTCGGCCGTTTCCTTCTCCGCGAGCACCTGCTTCAACTCCGCGCCCAGCGTAACCAGCTTGTCCGGATCGGTGGCCGCGTCGGCGAGCGCGGCGTGCAAACGCTGCTCGCGATCGGACAACTTGTCGATGGCGCGCTCCAGGCGGGTCAGCTCCTTACGGGCCGCGCGGTAGGTCGCGGAATCGGTGGCCGAAGCATCGGCGGGTTTGGCCTCCGGCGCGCCGGCGCGGGTCCGGTTTTCGGTGAGGGACGCGCGCCTGGTGAGATATTCCTCGATGCCGCCGGGCAGGTTCGTGAGTTTGCCGTCGCCGAACAGAGCCCACGTCGAGTCGCAGATCCGCTCGATGAGGTACCGGTCGTGACTGATCACGACCAGTGTCCCCGCCCAGTTGTCGAGCAGGTCCTCCAGTTGCTGGAGGGTGTCGATGTCCAGGTCGTTGGTCGGCTCGTCGAGCAGCAGCACGTTCGGCTGGGACATGAGGATGCGGGTGAGCTGCAGGCGCCTGCGCTCGCCACCGGACAGGTCGCCGACCGGCGTGCGCTGGCGGGCGGGCGTGAAGCCGAGCCGCTCGGCCAGCTGCCCCGCCGAGATCTCCTTGTCGCCCAGCATGATCCGCTGCGCCACCTGCTGCACCGCCTCCAGTACGCGCAGGTCGGTCGGCAGATCGTCGAGCTCCTGGCGTAGCCAGCCGATCTGGACGGTCTGGCCTTGGACGCGCTTGCCCGAGGCCAGTATCGAGCCGTTCGCGCCGGTGTCTCCGGCCAGGGCGCGCAGCAGCGTCGTCTTGCCCGAACCATTGACGCCCACCAAGCCGACACGCTCGCCCGGCGCCAGCCGCCAGGTCAGGTCCCGCACGAGTTCGCGGCCGTCCGGCGTGGTGAGCGTGGCGTCCTCGAGTTCGACGACGACGCGGCCGAGGCGCTTGCGGGCGAAGGCGGCCAGCGAGACGCTGTCGCGCGGCGGCGGCACGTCGGCGATCAAGGCTTCCGCGGCTTCGACCCGGTAGCGCGGCTTGGAGGTGCGCGCCTGAGGGCCACGCCGCAGCCAGGCCAGCTCCTTGCGGGCAAGATTGCGCCGCCGGGCCTCCGACGCGTCCGCCTGGCGGGCGCGCTCGGCGCGCGCGAAGATCCAGTCGCCGTAGCCGCCCTCGTAGCTTTCGACCTTGCCGCCGACCACTTCCCAGGTGTTGGTGGCGACGGTGTCGAGGAACCAGCGGTCGTGGGTCACCACGACCAGCGCGCTGCGGCGGCTCAGCAGATGCGCGGCCAGCCACTGCACGCCCTCCACGTCGAGGTGGTTGGTGGGCTCGTCCAGCACCAGCAGGTCGAGTTCACGCACCAGCGCGGCGGCGAGCGCGACCCGGCGGCGTTCACCGCCGGAGAGATTGTCCACCGACGAGTCCAAGCCGAGATCGGCGATGCCGATGCCCTCCATCACCGAGCGGATGCGCGAGTCGGCGGCCCATTCGTGTTCGGCGACCTCGTCGGTCATGGCGTCGTCGGCCAAGCCTGCCAGCACCACCGAACCGACCGTCGCGCCCGCGGGCAGCACGCCACGCTGGGTCACCACGGCCATGCGCAGGCCGCCGAGCCTACTGACCCGGCCGCTGTCCGGTTCCTCGATGCCGGTGAGCACCTCGAGCAGGGTGGTCTTGCCGCCGCCGTTGAGGCCGACGACACCGATCCGCTCGCCCGCGTGCACGCCGAGCGAAACGTTGTCCAGCAGCGGCTTGATCCCGAAGCTCTTGTGGACCTGTTCGAGATTGATCAGGTTGGACATGGATCCTTCCGTGTCTTGCGGGGGCAACCCGATGATCGCCCCGGGCCAGCGTACCGACCGCGTCCGACCGCTCGTACTCCCGCCGAGCAGCGGGGACGCTTGCATGACGAACGGTGTTCGTTTAAGTTGATCTCCCGAACGAACATTGTTCGTTCAGGACACCGATCCGGCGCTCCCCAGAAGTACAGCCGCAGAGTGGGACGCCCGCCTCGCAGCGAGGTGTCGGCGGGCGGCACCGTTCCCATTCCGTTTGTTTTCTGGAGGATCCCATGCACGTCGGTCTCGGCCTGCCCATCTCCGACCCCGCCGCCCTGCTCGACTGGGCCCGGCGCGCGGACGCGGGGCCGTTCCGCACGCTCGGCCTACTGGACCGGCTGGTCTACGACAATCCCGAACCGCTGATCGCGCTGGCCTCGATCGCCGGTGCGACCACCCGAGTCAAGATCCAGACCGAAGTGCTGCTCGCGCCGCTGCGCGACCCGGTGCTGCTGGCGAAACAGGTCGCCACGCTGGACCGCATGTCCGGCGGACGTCTGGTGCTCGGCCTCGGCGTCGGCGGCCGCGCCGACGACCACATCGCCTCGGGTACCGACCTGCGTACCCGCGGCCGCCGCCTCGATGAGCAACTCGCGCTTATGCGGCGCCTGTGGTCCGGGCAGCCTTTCAGCGCCGAGTGCGGGCCGATCGGCCCCGCGCCGCTGCGGCTGGAAGGACCCGAGATCCTGTTCGGTGGTTTCCAGCCCGCCGCACTCGAACGCGTCGGCCGGTGCGGCGGAGGCTTCCTCGCCGCCGCACCGCCTTCCTGGGCCGGCAAGCTTTTCGACACCGTGCGCCGCTCCTGGACGAACAACGGCCGGCCGGGTGCGCCGAGAATCGTCGCCCAGGTCAATGTGGCCCTCGGCCCCGACGAGGTGATCGAAGACGCCCGCGCGTCGATGGGCGCCTACTACGAGTTCAGCGACTACACCGAAGGCATGCTCGCCGGCATGCTCACCACGCCCGCGCAGATCCGCACGACCGTCGCCGAATTCGGCGATCTCGGCGCGGACGAGGTGATGTTCTATTGCTACGGACGCGATGCCGATCAGATCGACCGGCTCGCCGACGTGCTTTCCTGACCATCCGCTGTCCACGCCGCGCGCGTCCTCCCTGGGTCCGAGCGTTGCGCGGAAGGACGCCGCGGGCGCCGACGAACCGCGCGCGGGTTCTCCCAGCGAGCCGTCGCGCCCGTCCGGACGTGCGACGGTCAGTGCTTCCCGGACGGCTCGCCGCTGAGAATGCGCGCACCCGGCACGGGGCCGCTGGCCGTCCGCACGCTGCGGCAGACGCCCGCGCCCGCGAGTTCGGCGGCCACCGAGATCGCCGATTCCTCGCTCTCGCAGAGGAAGGCGCAGGTGGGCCCGGAGCCGGAGACCAGTCCGGCCAGCGCGCCGGCGGTGACCCCCGCGCGCAAGGTGCGGCGCAGTTCCGGCCGCAGCGACAGCGCCGCCGCCTGCAGATCGTTGCCGAGCAGGGGTGCGAGCTGGTGCGCGTCGCCGGAGGCCAAGGCCTGCATCAGCTGCTGCGGCTCGCCGAGCCGAGGCGGTCGCCCGTGCTCGCGCAGCCGGTCGAGTTCGGCGAAGACGGCCGGTGTGGACAGGCCGCCCTTGGCGAAGGCGAGCACCCAGTGAAAGGTGTTGCGCGACAGCACCGGCAGCAGGCGTTCGCCGCGGCCGGTGCCCAGCGCGGTGCCGCCGTGCAGGGCGAACGGGACGTCGCTGCCGAGTTCGGCCGCCACCGCGCCGAGTTCCTCCCTGGACAGTCCCAGGTCCCACAGCTCGTTCAGCCCGACCAGCGCGGCGGCGGCGTCGGCGCTGCCGCCCGCCATGCCTCCGGCTACCGGGATGCCTTTGGCGATGGCGATTTCGACCAGGGGAGCGCGGCCGCCGAGATGTGCGAGGCGGACGGCCGCCTTCCACACCAGATTCGTCCGGTCGGTCGGCACGTCCGCGGCGCCCTCTCCGGTGACCCGCACGGCCAGTGAAGCCGACGGAGCGATCTCCAGATCGTCGCTCAGCGACAGCGCTTGGAACACCGTGGTCAGGTCGTGGTAGCCGTCGGCCCGCAGGTCGCCCACTCCGAGATGGAGGTTCACCTTCGACGGCGCCCGCACGGTGACGGGACTCGGCACTACTGACAGCACGGTGCTCAAGCCTAATGGGAGTAGCCGGGCGATGCCGTCGGTGTGGCTCACGTCGGGGGAGCCGGCGAAGGCTGAGCGAACTCCGCGCGTTACAGCAGTCCGCCGCCGGTGGCATCGATCCACTGCCCGGTCACCCACCGCGCGTCGTCGGAGGCGAGGAACCCCACGACGTCGGCCACGTCCGCGGGCTGCCCCACGCGCTGGAGCGGGGACATCGCCGCCACCTCCGCCTGGGTTTCGGCATTGCGGAGCCAGTTCGCGTTCATGTCGGTGTCGATGATGCCCGGCGCCACCGCGTTCACGGTGATGCCGCGGGCGCCCGCGGGCGCCGACCTCTTTGGCGAGCACGGTGGTGAAACTATCGATCGCGGCTTTGGTCATGGTGTAGGCGATCAATTGCGGCATGTACGCCCCGTGGGTCAGGCCGGTGGAGATGTTGACGATCCGGCCGCCGGCACGCAGCCGGTCCAGGCCCAGGCGAGTGATGAAGAAGGGCGCTTTGGCGTTGACCGCGAAGACGCGGTCGAAGGCCGCCTCGTCGGTTCCGGCGATCGGCTCCCGGATGCCGTCGATGCCCGCGTTGTTCACCAGGATGTCCAGCCCGTCGGCGTGCGCGTCGAAGGCTGCCCACAGAGCCCGCGCGTCACCGGGCACGCCCAGTTCGGCCCGAATGGCGAAGGCCGCGCCGCCCGCCGCCTCGATCGCGGACACCGTCTCCTTCGCGGCCTGCTCATCGTTGTTGTAGTGGACCGCCACCCGCGCGCCGTCGCTGCCCAGCCGTTCGGCTATCGCCCGGCCGATGCCCCGGCTGCTTCCGGTCACCAAGGCGGTCTTTCCAGTCAGTGCGCCCATCGCGCACCCCTTTCTCTAGCGGTCGCTACAGAAAAACACGGTAGCACATTGTCTAGTGATCGCTATAGAATGTCGATATGGGTACGACGACCCGGGGACGGCCGCGATCCTTCGATCGGGACGCGGCGCTGGAGAAAGCCATGCGGCTGTTCTGGGCGCGCGGGTACGAGGCCACCTCGATCGGCGACCTGACCGCGGCCATGGGCATCGGCGCACCGAGCCTGTATGCCGCGTTCGGCGACAAGAAGACGCTGTTCGAGGAGGTGGTCGCGAATTTCGGGGGGCGTTACGGCGGATTCGTCACGCGGGCGCTCGCCGAGGAGGGCAGCGCCCGGGCAGCGGTCGGGCGCATCCTGCGGGAGGCGGCGACGGAGTACACCCGGACGGACTGCCCGCACGGCTGTCTGGTGATCAGCGCGGGCGTCAACACCACCAGCGCCGAGATCGCCGATCTCCTGCGCGACATGCGCAATCGGAACATCGACACCTTCGCCGCGCGGATCCAGGCCGACATCGACGCCGGCGTCCTGCCCGACCACCTGGACGCGCGGACTCTGGCCCGCTACGTCGGCACGGTGATGCAGGGCATGTCCCAGGCGGCGCGGGACGGCGCGAGCCGCGACGAGTTACGAGGGGTGGCCGAGCTGGCGCTGCGCGGCTGGGGAGCCTAGTGCCCCGAGGCGCGGCCGTCCTGCACCACCACGGGCAGGCAGGTACGCACGAAGTCAGCGCCGAAGTCGGTGAGCACCACGCTGCGATAGATCACCTTGGTGCCGAAACCGGACCGCTTCAGGATCTCTCGCACCGGCGACTGCGCCTCCAGCAGCTGGTACCGGTTCGGATTGCCGACCGGCTCGCGCGCGTGCTCGACCAGGCCGAGCCTGCGCAAGTTGGTCAGGTACTGCTGGATCCGATTGGGGAAGCGCAAACCGGCGTGCTCGCCGATCAGCGTGAGCATCGAGCCCAGGCGTTCGGAGCCGAGCGCGCGGGGACGGCCGGTGCGGATGTCGATCGAGGGCTGCGGACCGTCCAGACGCAGGAAGCGCAGAATGCGCGCCTCGTCCGGGGTCAGCTCGGCGAGCATGCCCGCGAAGGCCGGGTGGTTGTCGTCCTCGCCGTGCGGGCTGGCCGACAACCGCAACAGCGCGGCGCCCTGCTCGCGCAGCGTGGGCACGGCTTCCTGCCCGGGCGGTTCCGCGGCGGATGGGAGGCCGAGCGCTTTGCGCATCGCGTCGCGGACCTCGGCCTCGGCCTCGGCCAACACTTCTCGCGGCGGCGCTCCCTCGATGCTGCGCCGCACCACGGTCGAGGTGACGCCGACCGCGGTGCCGACGCTCCAGGAGGTCACCTCGGTGACGGCGCTCCAGGCGACCCGGGCGACGCCAGTCGCGGCACGCACGGTGGCCACGGGAACCGTTGCACGCCTCGGGGATCGGTCGGTGCGAGCGATGTCGGAAGCGGGCCGCCGAGCGATGTCGTGCGACGGCTCGGCGTTCGCTTCCGTCGCATCGCTGTGCTCGACGGCCTCGAGATCGCCGTCGTCCGGATCCGCTACAGCCATGATGTCGCCACTCCCGTTCCGAAGATCAGGATATGAGCGTATCCGGCGAACAGCCCCAGCACGCCGCCATGGACGAAAAGAAGCCACTCGTCTTGCTTGATGGCCGCGCGGAGCATGTCGACGAAATCCGGTGGCGACAGCATCGCCATCTGCCTGGCGATGTATTCGTTGATCTGCCTGCCCTGGCGGACGTTGAACTCCGGGTCGGCGAACGCGATCGGCGCGATGGCCATGGCTTCGCTGGTGAAGGTCGACTGCAAGGAGTCGTATTCGCGGCTGCCCAGCATGAACTTGACCGCGGGTCGCGCGGGGCCGAGCGCGCGGTCGGCGGCCGGTCGCAGCGTGTCCTCGAGCATCTGCATGGTGCGGTCCGAGCGCGGGCCGTTGAGCAACTCGTCGCCGATATTCGCCACGGTGATCACCTGGCTGGAAACCAATTCCGCGTATCCGTCGGTGATTTCGGACTTGCGTTTGATCAGCAGGCCCTGCCGCCACGGCGCCCACCACTTCGGATAAGCGGGCGCGAAGATCATATTGATGCCGATCCAGTTGACCACCCATCCGATGATCACGCCGCCGATCGGCAGTACCACCAGGCTGGACCAGCCGGTCAGATGCAGGGCGGCGACCAGCAGCGCGCCCATCGGCGCGCCGAAGTAGAAACCGAAGTTCTGCATGAATCGCAGTTCTTTTGCCCCGAGCACCTGGAACAGGGTGTTGAGCAGATGCGGCCGAGCCTGGAAGTAGCGGATCACCATCTGCTTCACATCGAGCAGCTGATCGATATTCGCGCCCAATTCCTCGGTCAGCTCGCGCAGGATCTCCGGCAACTGCTGGCGCACCCTGGCGTGCACCATGTCGCGCACCTGGGCGGGCAGGTTGTACCAGAGCTGGGGATGCTCCCGGCGCAGGATGTCCTCGACGATGTCCTTGATCTGCGCGTCGGCGATGCTGGCCAGATGCTCGGCCAGTTTGTCCGGCTCGAGTTCCCGGTAGAAGTCCGAGACGCTGCCGAGTTTGGCCAGACCCTTGTCGACCGCGATGCTGGCCATCTTGTCCGCGCGCGACGGGACGATGCCCTGCCAGCCGAATCGGCCGTCGTAGCTGAGCAGTGGGAGAACTTGAATTCGTTTGGGAAGGAACGGATACAGTGCGCGCAGGCCGGGAACTCGGACACCGTGGAAGGCGACCGGCTTGAACAGCATGAGCACGCCGGTCCAGTTGGTGATGTAGCCGATGACCCCGGTGAAAAGGGGTATGGTCACGAGCTCGAGGAGGATCGTCGGGTGGATTCCGAATACGCTCTCTAACACGACACCCTCCTGCCGATACACCGGTGATCGCCGCCTCACCGGCACCCAAAACTAGCACCCCCTCGACGAAGAAACGCTATTGCGCGCCGCGTGCCGGTCGCACTGTCCGAGTCAGGTGGTGCGAATGACCGGCGACACAAGGGGAAGTAATCTGTGGGACGGATTCGTTCACCCGGCGACATCGGAGAAAACGTGGCAGACGACAGAACCGGACAGGACGTGGCCCGTGCCGCTTCCCGCGCCGTCGAGCGCAGTTCGGATGTCGAACAGCGGCAGATCAGCAATGAGGCACGGCTGATCCGCGGCGTGTTCCGCGCGGCCGGACTGGCCGCGGGCACCGTGGCGCGTGGAAGCCAGTGGGCGGTCGGCACGACCTACGAGGTCACCAAGGAGATCACCCAGGCGGCGCTGGACGGGGAATCCTCGGCCGAGATCGCCGAGCGGACCGGAAAGGCGTTGCGTTCCATCGCCCGCAGCGCGCTGGGCGTCACCGAGGGCTCGGTCCGGGAAATCGTCAGCTACGTCCCGACCTCCAACGGTCCCGCCTCGCAGCAGGCGCTGGCCGTCGGCTCCTACTTCCGGTCGGCGAGCACCGAGGAACTGCGCCGCCGCGGTGACGCGCTGCTGGCCAGGTCGGCCGACGTCTACTTCACCGAGGACGTGCACCCGGCCTACGACCGCATCCTCGACCAGCTCGCTCCCGACGAGGCGCGCATCCTGCGCTTCATGGCGCTCAACGGCCCGCAGCCGTCGGTCGACGTGCGCACCAACCGTCCGCTCGGGATCGGCTCGGAACTGGTGCAAGGGGATCTCACCTCGGTCCCGGAGCAGGCGGGCGTGCGCTACCCGGACCGCGCGCGGTCCTACCTGATCAACCTCAACCGCCTCGGCCTGACGCTGACCTCGGACGATCCGGTGGTGCTGAGCCGGTACATGGTGCTCGAGGTGCAGCCGGTGGTGGAGGCGGCGCTGAAGAAGGCGGGCCGGGCGCCGAAGATCGTCCGCAAGAGTCTCCGGCTCACCGAGTTCGGCGAGGACTTCTGCCGCACCTGCTTCACCATCGGAAGCTGACATCCCGAGTTGATCTTCGCCGGAATGTTTCCCCTTACCGTGATAGCAATCTGATACAAGTCTCCCAATCCGGCACTCGGGATGGGATTGTTGAGGGTATGGATCAGCGAATCGGCGGGCAGGGGCGCGGCGACCCGGGTTTGGGCATCGCTGGGCAAGTGCGGAACGACCGGGGCACTGGCTCCGGTGGACAGCAGCGCGACGACCCGGGTTTGCACCCGGGCCGGCAGGAGCGCGGCGGGGTGGGAATCGATCCCGGTGGACCGGAGCCGGGCGAACAGGACATCGACCCGGGCGGGACGGGTCAGGGGCGCGGTCGGCGGGCGACGAGCACCGGTGAGCGCGATCCCGGCGACAGCGCCGATGGGCGGCTGCGCTTCGACGCGGGCCCGATCGACTTCGGACAGGTGCGCGACGATCCGCGGTCGGGTCGCGGCCGTGGCAACGAGGAGCGGGAGGTGGACGACGTATCGGCGATCTCCCGGCTGAAGTACCGGTACCTACGCACACTCGACACCAAGTCGTGGGACGATTTCGCGGACACCATGATTCCGGAGGCGACCGCGACCTACAGCGAATATCTCCAGTTCGAATCCCGTGAGGCGTTCATCGCGTTCATGCGCAACACGCTCGGGCCGCACGTGATCACCGAGCATCGCTGCGACCACCCCGAGATCGACGTCGAGGGCGACACCGCCAACGGTACGTGGTACCTCGCCGACACGGTCCTCATACCGGGCCACAACATGCTGCTGCGCGGCGCGGCCTTCTACACCGACCGTTACGTCCGCTGCGACGACGGACGCTGGCGGATCTCGCACACCGGTTACGAACGCACCTATGAAGTGGTGCTGTCCCTCAGCGACCTGCCCAGCCTGCGCCTGACCTCCAGCCGCTGGGGCCTGATCGCGAAAGAGGACGGCATCTCCTCGGTCGAACGCGACCCCGGCGTGCCGCCGCTGCGGCCGGAGTCCGAGGCAGGCTGACTCAGTCGGCGGTGGCGACCAGGGGCTCCAAGGTGAGCGCCGGGTGCTCCTTCTCGATGTATTGCAGCCGCCACTTGTCGCTGAACAGCGCGAGCAGCGCGCCGTCTGAGCGGGTGAACACCTCCACCCCGCGCTGCCGCCCGAGTGCGTCCGCCGACGCGGCGTCGGTGCGCCGGGCCAGCGTGTAACCGAGGTGCTCCATCGTGGTCTCCACGTTGAACTCCGTGAGCATGCGCGCGGTCACCACTTCGAACTGCATCGGGCCGACGGCCGCCAGGACGGGGGAGGCGTCGCCGCGGATGTCGTTGCGCAGCACCTGCACGACGCCCTCGGAGTCGAGCTGGTCGACGGCCTTGCGGAACTGTTTGTACTTGCCCGCGGAACGCGCCCGCAGCACGGCGAAGTGCTCCGGCGCGAACGACGGGATCGGCGGGAACTCCACCTTCTTGTCCACGAACAGCGTGTGGCCCGGAGCCAGCGCCGTCGCGTTGACCAAGCCGACGACATCACCCGGGTAGGCGGTGTCGACGGTGGCGCGCTCGCGGCCGAATACGGTCAGCGCGTACTTCGTGGCGAACGGCCGCCCGGTCTGCGCGTGGGTGACCACCATGCCGCGTTCGAACTCGCCGGACACGATCCGCATGAAGGCGAGCCGGTCCCGGTGGGCGGCGTCCATTCCCGCCTGCACCTTGAACACCACCGCGCTGAACGGGTCACCGGGCTGCCGCGGATTGCCGTCGACGTCTGGCCGCGCGCCCGGGGCCGGTGCGAGCGCGACCAAGGTTTCCAGCAGCTGCCGCACGCCGAAGTTCAGCATCGCGGAGGCGTAGATGACCGGCGAGGTCTGCCCGGCGAGGAACAATTCCTGGTCGTGATCCTGTCCGGTGGCCGAGAGCAGCTCGCTCTCTTCCACGGCGGTCGTCCACGGCTCGCCTTCGCGCGCTTCGGCGGCCTCGGGCGTGAGCGACTCCTCCGGCGCGATGGTCGCGCCGCCCGCGGTCCGGGTGAAGTGGATGTATTCGAGCGGGACGCCGTCCGGGCCGCGGCGCAGGAGGCCGCGGAAATCTCCCGCGATGCCGACCGGGAGGAACAGCGGGGTGGGGGTGAGGCCGATCCGCTCATCGATCTCGTCGAGCAGTTCCAGCGGAGCCCGGCCCGGCCGGTCCCACTTGTTGATCACGGTGATCACCGGGATGCCACGGTGGCGGCACACCTGGAACAGCTTCAGCGTCTGCGGCTCCAAGCCCTTGGCCGCGTCGATCAGCATCACCGCGGCGTCGACGGCGGTGAGCACCCGATAGGTGTCCTCGGAGAAGTCGGAGTGGCCGGGGGTGTCGACCAGGTTGATCACGTTGTCGACGTCGGAGCCCTCGACGCGGTAGTTGAACTGCAGCGCGGTCGAGCTGACCGAGATGCCGCGCGCCTTCTCCATCTCCATCCAGTCCGAGACGGTGGACTTGCGCCCGGCCTTGCCGTGGATCGCGCCCGCCTCGGAGATCATCCTGGCGTGCAGGGCGAGCGCCTCGGTGAGCGTGGACTTGCCGGCGTCGGGGTGGGAGATCACCGCGAACGTCCGCCGACGGGCGACCTCGGCGGGTAACCCGCGCGGTGCGGGCGCGACAACACCCTCGGGGGAGGCGCTCAACGCAGACAACCTTTCGCAGACGACCGATCGGCAACCACGCCAGCGTACGCGACGCGCCCGAGCGCGAGCCGAACCGCGGGTGACCACCCGATTCAAAGAGCGCCCCTGCGCTGGGGTATGGTGTTCGGGTTGTCTCGGCGAGGGTGACCGCAGACCAGATTTGCGACACCGTGATCGACGCGGCTCGGCTTCCGGCCGTCCTCGTTCGGTCTTCGCCCCGACGAATAGACCACCCCGTCAGGTGTGCGGAACACCTCACGTGTAATTGACCAGCCCGGAAGAGCCGTAGGAGTAGATCCAGTCATGTCCGACGTCAACCTTCTCGAAGCATCCGTACGTACCGAGTTCGGCAAGGGCGCCGCCCGCCGCACCCGTCGTGCGGGCAACGTCCCGGCCGTGCTGTACGGCCACCAGTCCGACCCGCAGCACCTGTCGGTCAACGCCCAGGCCTTCGCCGCCATCCTGCGTGAGCACGGCACCAACGCGGTGCTGAACCTCGTCATCGACGGCCAGAAGCAGCTCGCGCTGACCAAGTCCGTCGTGGTGCACCCGATCCGTCGCTACATCGAGCACGCCGACCTGCTGATCATCAAGCGCGGCGAGAAGGTCACCGCCGACGTGAACATCGCCATCACCGGCGAAGCCGCTCCCGGCACCCTGGTCACCCAGGAAGCCACCACCGTCTCCATCGAGGCCGACGCGATGAAGCTGCCCGAGTCCATCGAGGTCTCCGTCGAGGGCGTCGAGGCCGGCACCCAGATCACCGCGGGCGCGCTGGAGCTGCCCGCCGGTGTCAGCCTGGCCACCGACGCGGAGATCCTGATCGTCAACGTCATCGCCGCCCCGGCCGCCGAGTCCACCGAGGGCGAGGCAGGGGCCGAGGGCGAGAGCGCTGAGTAACACCGAATCGTCCGCCGGGCCCGCGCTCGTCGTCGGACTGGGTAATCCCGGTCCCGAGTACGAGCGCACCCGGCACAATGTCGGTTTCCTGGTCGCCGACGTGCTCGCCGAGCGCGTCGGCGGCCGTTTCGGTGTGCACAAGAAATCCGGCGCCGACCTGCTGCAAGCCCGGCTGGACGGGCGCCAGGTGCTGATCGCCAAGCCGCGATCGTTCATGAACCTGTCCGGCAGGGCGGTGGCCGCGCTGGCGAGGTTCTTCTCCGTGCCGCCGACCGAGGTGATCGTCGTGCACGACGAACTCGACCTCCCCTTCGGGGCGATCCGGCTCAAGCGCGGCGGCGGCGAAGGCGGGCACAATGGTCTTCGCTCCGTCTCCAGCGCCCTGACCACCAAGGACTACCTGCGTACCCGCATCGGCATCGGCCGCCCGCCGGGCAGGCAGGATCCGGCCGATTATGTGCTCAAGCCGTTCGCGGCGCCGGAGCGCAAAGAGGTGCCGGTGATCATCGAGCAGGCCGCCGACGCGGTGGAACTGCTGCTGCGCGTCGGGTTGGAGACCGCGCAGAATCAATTGCACTGAACGCGACAGCGTTCGCGGCGACCGCGCCGATCATCCGCGCGGCAGATGGATCGCGGTCGCCGCCCTGCGCAGTTTGCCGGAGGAAGTCTTCGGCAGCGCGCCGGGTCCGAGCACGGTGACGGTACGCGGCCGCGCGCCGACCTCCGCGAAGACGGAGTGCACGATCTCGCGCTCGATGCGCCTGACCTCTTCGTGGTTCTGGTGGCTGTTGCTCTCCACCACCACGGCGAAACTCTCCCGGTGCTGGCCCGCGTCCAAGCGCACCGCCACCGCGTTCCCGGGGCGCACGCCCGCCACCCTGGTGGCCGCGCGCTCGATATCGGTCGGATAGATGTTGCGCCCGCCCATGATGATCACGTCTTTCATCCGGCCGCACACCACGATCAGTCCCTCGTCGGTGAAGTAGCCGATGTCGCCGGTGTCCAGCCAGCCCTCGCTGTCCTGGGCCGACTGGAAACCATCCACCGTCACGTACCCGGAAGTGACGGCGGGACCGCGCAATTCGATCACGCCCACCGACCGGGTGGGCAGCGGCTGGCGCTCGCTGTCGACGACCCGCCCCTCCAGTTGGTCGACCAGATAGCCGAGGGTGGGCAATCGGCGGATGTTGGCGGGATGCCCGTGCTCCTCCGGCACGGGCACCGCCTTGCCGAGCGCCTCGAGCAGGTCGGCGTCGACCACGTCGAGCACCTGCCCGTGACCGGGATCGGGGATCGACACGGCCAGCGTGGTCTCGGCCATGCCGTAGACGGGGGTGAGCGCCATCGGGTTGAGCCCGAAGCGTTTGCCTGCCTCGGCCAAGGCGTCCATGGTGTCCGGATCGACCGGTTCGGCGCCGTTCCACATGTAGCGCACACTGCTGAGGTCGAACGCGCCGTCGTCGGCCTGCCGCAGCCGCCTGGCGAGCAGGGAATAGGCGAAATTCGGTGCGGCGGTGACGGTTCCGCGGTACTTGCTGATCAGATCGGCCCACAGCAGCGGCCTGGTGAGGAAGTCCATCGGCGTCACGCAGACCACTTCGGCGCCGAACTGCATCGGCACACTGAGGAATCCGACCATGCCCATGTCGTGGAACAGCGGCAGCCAGCTGACCATCACGTCGTCGCCGAGCTGGAATTTCACCCGGTCGAACATGGCGTGGGCGTTGACGAAGAAGTTCTCGTGCGTGATCCGCACCGCCTTGGGCGAGCCGGTCGACCCGGAGGTCAGCTGCTGCAAGGCGATATCGCCCTCGGCGGTGGGCACCGGATCGATGTCGGGACTGTCGGGCAGTTGGTCGATGCGGACCACGGTGATGCCGCGCTCGCGCAGCAGCGGCTCGGCCGCCTCGAACGGCGCGCCGAGCACGACCGCGCGCGCCTCGATCATGGTCAGCACCGTCTCGGTGTCGCGCGCCCAGACCACCAGGTCGGTACGCGGGGTCGGCTGGTGCAGCATGGTGATCGACGCACCGCGCATCCAGACGGCCTGGCAGGCCGGGGCGATGTCGACCGGCATGCCTGCCAGCACGCCGACCGCGTCGCCGTGCCCGATGCCCGCTGCCGCCAGCCCGCCCGCCATACGCCGGGCGATCCGGTGGATTTCGGACCAGGTGCGCCGCAGCGGGGCACCCGGCTCGCCGGTGACCAGTCCGCGCTCGGAGGTTTGCGCCGTGGCATACATCTCGTCGGTGAACCTGCTCAACGTCAACTCCTCCATCACCACCGTCGCCGGGAATCGGCCTCCCCCAACTATCCCGCCATCGCGGCGCGGCGTTAACCCCCTTTCTGGGGGCGCAGGTCGGACCGGGGTCGGGCGGTGCGGCGCGGTCTACAGCGAGGCCACCGCGGCGACGAAGCGATCGAGTTCGTCGAAGCCGACGAAGCAGTGCGGCGAGGCGCGCACGACGGAGGCGAGGCCCCGGCCGTTCATGTCCAGCAGGGTCGAGCCGGCGTGGCTGACCGTGACCGTGATGTCCTGCGCCAGCAGCCGGTCGCGCACCTCGACGGGGTCGACGCCGTCGACGGTGAAGGACACGATGCCGCTGTGCCGGATGCCGAGGTCGCGCACCGTCACGCCGGGAATCTCCGGCAGCGCCTTGCGCAGGTGCTCGGCGCGGGCCGCGATCGCGGCGTAGACGTCTTCCGGGCCCAGCTCGAGCAGGTATCGCACCGCGGCGCCCAGGCCGAGGCGGCCGGCGACGTCGCATTCCCAGAACTCGAAGCGGCTGGCATCCGGTGCGAGCCGGTAGTCGCTCGGACCGGTCCATTCCGCGCCGTGCAGGTCGAGCCGTCCGGGCTCCATCGACCGCGCCAATTCCGGCCGCAGATACAGAAACCCGGTGCCGCGCGGGCCGCGCAGCCACTTGCGACCGGTGGCCGACAACGCGTCGACACCGAGCTCGGCCACGTCCAAGGGCAGCTGCCCGGCGGACTGACAGGCATCCAGCAGCACCAGCGCGCCGACGGAGTGCGCGATCCGGGTCGCCTCGGCGGCGGGGTTCACCAGCCCGCCGTTGGTCGGCGCGTGCAGCACCGAGACCAGCTTGACCCGTTCGTCGACCAACGCCTCCAGCGCGTCGAGGTCGATCTGCCCACTGCCGTCGCTGGGGATCTTCTCCACCGTGGCGCCGGTGGCTCGGGCGCGTTGCAGGGCGGCGATGGCATTGCTGGCGTAGTCGGCCTCGGAGACCAGGACGCGGTCGCCCGCGGCGAGTGGTACCGAGTAGAAGAAGTCCGCCCAGGAGCGGGTGGCGCTGTCGCTGAGCGCGATGCTTTCCGGTTCGGCGTTGATCAGCGCGCCGATCGCGGTCTTGACCTCGGCGAGATCATCGAGCCGTTCGTTCGCGGCGCGATAGCCGCCGATCTCCGCCTCCCGCCGCAGGTGCGCGACAACGGTCTCGGTGACGACCCGGGGCGGCAGCGACGACCCGGCGCTGTCGAGGAAAACCGGGCCTGGTCCGGGCCCGGACGCGCATCCGGGAGTGTCGGCTCGTACGCGATCGTCATCCAGCATGGAGCCGACCTTATCGGGTCGAATGTTCGGCTTCATGTCAGTTTCTTGTCGGTCCGCGTGGCTACGCTGGATGGATCGCCACACGCGAATTTCGGCCCGCGAGAGGAATACGACGGCGCCGAATGGCGATAATCGAAGAGCAGCGGACTACGTCCCGGAGCCCACTGGAGGTCGGCATGGCGGTGACGCTCGAGCGTTCTGAGTCGGCTGGTTGTGCCACCGAGCAGGGAGAACTTTCCTCCCGGGCCGCGGCGGAGGCCTACATCGGGGGGGTGTGCTTCAAGCTCGGGCCACCGGCCCTCATCGGCGCCGAACTCGAGTGGCTCACGGTGCACGGTGAGTGTTCGGCGTCCGGCCCTTCGGCCGCTCCGCGCCCCCAGCTGTCGATGTTGGCGGACGCGCTCGGACCGTACGCACCACGGTCCATCGCCCCTGATTCGCCGGCGCTCGCGCTGCCGGGGGGCAGCCGGGTCACACTCGAACCCGGAGGTCAGATCGAACTCTCCAGCGCCCCTTACGGCGCTGCCGCGCAGCTGTGCGAGCGGCTGCGTGACGATGCCCGCCTGTTGCGGGAACTTCTCGCTTCCCGGTCCATTCGCACCGTTTCCGTCGCCGCCGACGCGGACCGCCGCCCCAAACGCTTGCTTCAGTTGCCGCGCTATCGCGCGATGGAGCGCTCCTTCGGCGGCATCGGTCCTTTCGGCAAGCTGATGATGTGCAACACCGCGGCGACCCAGGTCAGTGTCGACGCGGGTGCCGACCGTGCGGACGTCACCGCACGCTGGACCGCCCTGAACGCCGTCGGCCCGGCCCTGCTGGCCGCCTTCGCCTGCTCACCCTCCCTGCGCGGCGCACCGCCCGGCGCGTGGGCGTCCCAGCGCATGCGGGCATGGCTGCGGCTGGACAACATGCGCACCCGCCCGCCGGTGCTGGACTGGACCGATCCGGTGGCCGCGTACGGCAGATGGGCGCTGGACGTGCCGCTGCTGTGCGTGCGCGGGCCCGGCGGGACCACCGAACGCGGTGACGGTGACGAGGGATGGTCCGCACCGCCCGGAGCGACATTCGCCGACTGGCTGTCCGGCGCGCTGGACGACGAGGTCGGCCGCCGCCCGGACACCGGCGACCTCGACTATCACCTGACCACGCTGTTCCCTCCGGTGCGTGCCTCGGGCCACTTGGAAGTCCGCTACATCGACGCCCAGCCCGGTGACATGTGGACCGTTCCGGTACACGTGTTCGAGGGGCTCATGTCCAGCCCCGCGGTGGTCGCCGAGGCGAGCTCGATCGCCGCGCCGCTGGCCGGTCGCTGGGTCGACGCCGCTCGCTACGGATTGGCCGATCCGGACATCCGTGCCGGTGCGGTCGCCCTGCTGCGGCTCGCGGCCGAGCACACCGCGACCGACGAGGCGGCCCGCGCCGTCCGAGTCGCCGCCGAACGATGTCACCGTGGTCGGACCCCGACCGACGACGACACCGGCAACGGCTCCGAGCCTCCGGGAGCGGCCCCGTGACGACGATGCACCCGCTCTTTTCCGACGGCGTCCCGGCCGACCAGGCCGGCGTGAGCCGAAGCGCCCGCCGCGGCACCGACACCCGCGGCCGCGCGGCCGCCGATCAGCACGAACTCCGGAGACGTTTCCCGTGACCACTTCGCATTCCGCCCCGACCGACAACTCCGGCACCGAACAGCTCCGCGACCGGATCGCCGACGTCCTCACCCGCGCGCGACAGCGCACCCTCACCCTCACCGACTGTGTCGACGAAGCCGAACTGGTGGCCCAGCATTCGCGGCTGATGAGCCCGCTGGTCTGGGACCTCGCACACATCGGCAACCAGGAAGAACTCTGGCTCGTGCGCGATGTCGGCGGCCGCGACCCGGTGCGCGCCGACATCGACGAACTCTACGACGCCTTCAAGCACGCCCGCGCGAACCGGCCCACGCTGCCGCTGCTGGACCCCACGCAAGCCCGCGGCTACGTCGGCGCCGTGCGCGACAAAGTGTTCGATGTGCTGGAGCGCAGCGACTTACGAGGTCGTCCACTGATCGACGGCGGTTTCGCGTTCGGAATGATCGCTCAGCACGAGCAGCAGCACGACGAGACCATGCTGGCCACCCATCAGCTGCGCACGGGAGCCGCCGTGCTCTCCGCGCCCGCGGCGCCGACTTCGGCGGCGCCGGTCACGGGGGAAGTCGTCATCCCGGCGGGTGAATTCACCATGGGCACTTCGACCGACGCGTGGGCGCTGGACAACGAGCGCCCCGCCCATCAGGCCCTGGTGCCCGGTTTCGCGATCGACGCCGCGCCGGTCACCAACGAGCAGTACCTGGCCTTCGTCGACGACGGCGGCTACGAGCGGCGCGAACTGTGGTCCGAGCGTGGCTGGGCGCACCGCGTCGAGGCGGGCCTGGTCGCGCCGCAGTTCTGGGAGCGCGATCCGTCCGGGCGCTGGTGGCGGCGGGTCTTCGGGGTGATGACCCCGCTGCGGCCTCGGCAGCCGGTAGTGCACGTGTGCTGGTTCGAGGCCGAGGCCTACGCGAACTGGGCAGGCAAGCGCCTGCCCACCGAAGCGGAGTGGGAGAAGGCGGCCAGGTTCGACCCGGCCACCGGCGTGTCGCGCCGTTTCCCCTGGGGCGAGGCCGATCCCGATGCCGCCACCGCCAACCTCGGGCAGCGTCACCTGGAGCCCGCCGAGGTCGGCGCGTATCCGGCAGGCGCGTCCCCCGCGGGTGTGCACCAGCTGATCGGTGACGTGTGGGAATGGACCGCCTCCGGCTTCGAGGCGTACCCGGGATTCCGCGCGTTCCCGTACCGGGAGTACTCCGAGGTGTTTTTCGGCGGCGACTACCGGGTGCTGCGCGGCGGTTGTTTCGGCACCGATCCGGTGGCCTGCCGCGCCACCTTCCGCAACTGGGACCACCCCGTCCGCCGCCAGATCTTCGCCGGGTTCCGCTTGGCGCGAGACCTGCGGCCGGGAGAAGGCGAGTGAGCGACCGCGGACACGCCGCGTGCCGGCCGGAAGGCCGCAGCGACGCGGCAGGCGGCCCCTGCCCGGCCACGGTCGTCGCGGTGGATGCCGATGTGTAGACACCTCGGCTACGTCGGTCCGCCGGTGCGGGTGGGCGAGATGTTGACCCTCGGTTCCCATTCACTGCGCACCCAGGCCTGGGCCCCGCGCGACATGCGCCACGGCGGCACCATCAACGCCGACGGCTTCGGCGTCGCCTGGTGGCGCGTCGCGGCGGACGAAACGGTCACCGCCAGCCGTTACCGCAACGCCGCGCCGATCTGGACCGACCCGGCGGTGGACGAGGTGCTGCCGCAGCTGGAGTCCGCCGCCGTGCTCGCGGCGGTGCGGTCGGCGACGGTCGGCATGCCGGTCGAGCGGTCCGCGTGCGCGCCGTTCACCCGCGACCGCTGGGCGTTCAGTCACAACGGCGTGGTTCCGGACTGGCGTCGCACCCTCACCGGCGTGGCCGGCGAGTTCGCGCTCATCGCGGCCGAACTGGGCGCCGAGGATCTGTTCACCCCGGCGCGGCTGCTGGAGGCGGAATCGGCCACCGACGCCGCCACACTGTGGGTGCTGCTGTGCGATCTGCTGTCGACCAGTTCCCCGGACGGTGAGTGGTCGGCGGCTCCGGCGGCGCTGCGGCTGCTCGTGTCCGCGATCCTCGGCCGGGCGCCGGAGGCACGCCTGAATCTGCTGCTCTCCGATGGCGCGCAGCTGTGGGCGACCACCTGCTCCCACTCCCTGTCGGTGCTGGTGACCGACGATTTCGCACTCGTGTCCTCCGAACCGTTCGACGACGACCCACGCTGGCGATCGATCCCGGACCGCAGCCTGGTCAGCGCCAAGCCCGGCACGCTGTCCGTCGACGCCCTCCTCTGACCCGAAAGGCCCAGCCATGACCGCAGCCACGCTGGACATCCACCTCACCGAAGACGATCTGAACGCGGCGCTCCGCTCGGACGCCCGGCTCGGCCTGGAAGCTACCCCGAAATGGTTGCCGCCCAAATGGTTCTACGACGGCAGGGGTAGCGAGCTGTTCGAGCGGATCACCGAGCTGCCCGAGTACTATCCGACCCGCACCGAGCGCGCGCTGCTGGATCGGGTGGTCGACGAGATCGCCGACGCCGCCCAGGCCGAGGTGCTCGTCGAGCTCGGCGCGGGATCGGCGGCGAAGACTCGCCTGCTGCTCACCGCGTCGATCGCCCGTGGGCCGTTGAAGACATATGTGCCGCAAGACGTTTCATCGACGGCGCTGCGCGCCGCGGTGGACGAGGTCGCGACCGAGTTTCCCGGGTTGGCCGTGCACGGTGTGGTCAGCGATTTCACCGGCACCTTGGACACCCTGCCGCGCGGCGGACGCCGAATGATCGCCTTCCTGGGCGGCACCATCGGCAACCTGGTCCCCGAGGAGCGGTCCGCATTCCTCGCCAGGATCCACGACGTGCTCGAACCGGGTGAGCAACTGCTGCTCGGAGCCGGGCTGGTCACCGACCCGGCGGTGCTCGTCCCCGCCTACGACGACGCGGCGGGTGTGACCGCCGAGTTCAACCGGAACGTGCTGCACGTGTTGAATGCCCGGTTGCGCGCCGACTTCGCGCCGGAGAAGTTCCGGCACGTCGCGGTCTGGGACGCGGAGCGGGAGTGGATAGAGATGCGGCTGGAGGCGAGCGAGGACATGACCGTCACGGTCGGCGACCTCGATCTGACCGCGCGCTTCGGCCGCGGCGAACAGATACGCACCGAGATCTCGGCGAAATTCCGGGTCGAGGGCCTCGACGCCGAACTCGCCGCCGCGGGCTTCGACACCGGACACGTGTGGACCGATCCGGACGATCGCTTCGCGCTGGTCCTCGCCGGGCGGCGCTGACGGCGCTCCCGTCGGCGGCGGTCACTACGACGGCACGCCGCCGACCACCGCCGCGAGCCACTCGACCAGCGGCCGCATAGTCTCCCACGCGGAGCGGATTTCCTTCGCCGCGCGCGGGGTTTCCAGCCAGGCGGGCGCGCCGAATTCCTTGCCACAGGTGATGGACTTGTGGCGCAGCAGGTCGATGCGCGGATGGTCGGCGTCGTAGCCCTTGGGGCGGGTCTTCAGTTTCTCGCCGTCGATGGTGTAGCCCGCGTGGGCGAGTTCCGCGAGGATCGCCGCCAGTTCCGGTCCGCGCACCTCGTCATCGATGGTGGCGCGCAGCTGCGCGAGCTGGTCGGGCGAGCCCTGGTAGAAACCCCCGCCGACGAACAAGCCCGCGGCGTTGATCTGGACGTACCAGCCCACGCCCGGCGCGGCGCGCACCACAGCGCCCTGCGCGGTCTTGTACGGCGACTTGTCCTTGGCGAATCGCACGTCCCGGTAGGGCCGGAAGATCTTTGCCGGTCCGAAGTCCGGTTCGAGATCGGTTACGAGCGCTTTCATCGGCGCGAGCACCGACTCGTCGTAGATCTTCTTGTGCGCGGTCCAGAACGCCTTGGAGTTGTCGGCTTCCAAGTCCTCGTAGAAGTCCAGCCCCGCCAGCGGAAAGCCTGTGAATCCGGTCATGCTCGCGCACCCGCCGAGCTGGTGTCACCGAAGAGACGCATACCGAGAATCTACGTGGTGAGGTCTCCGCCGAACACGGCGAACCCTACGACCAAGCCGATCACCATGCCGACGCCCGACGCGATCGCTGCCCATTTGCCGAGCGATTCACCCTTGTTGTGTCCGATGACGCCCAGGATTATCCCGGCCGGGCCGAAGAGGATCGGGCAGAACAGCACCGCGGTGACCGCGCAGACGAACCCGATGATCGAGTACACCTGACTTCCCGGCTGCCTCGGTGGTGTGCCATAGGGTTCGTAGCCCTGCTGCGGGTAGGACGGGTAACCGTACTGCGGCTGCTGCCCGGACGCCGGATAGTTGTACACCCCGCCCGCCGGGTACTGGGGTTGTCCGGTCGGCGGATACGGCTCCTGGGCGTCGGCGGGCTGCCCGGTGGGCGGATAAGGCGATTGCCCACCTGACCCGTATCGCGTGTGGTCGTCCGGCGTGAACCGCTGCGTCGACTCGTCGGGCGGGGGCTGCGGCGCGGAGCCGGACAAGGGGTCCTCCGGCGCGGCGGGTTCGGCGCCCCAGGACTGTTGACCACTCGGGCCGTCGGCGCCCCATGGCTGGGGTTCGGCGGGCTGGCCGCTGGGTTCGGCTCCCCACTGGCCACCCAGCCGGCCCGCGTGCTGCGTGCCGCCCGGCTGCCACCATTGGTCCGCGGCCCCCGGCTCGGTCTCCGGCGGCCGCGCGGCAGCGGGGTCGTGCTCGGTGGGTTGTCCGCCAGGTGTCTGGGCCGGAGCGGCGCCGGTCAGCGGCTGGGCAGGCTCGTCACCGGAGGAGTCCCCGGTCTGCTTCGGCGACGACGGCGACTCCGACGGCCGCGGCTCGTCGTTCGTGTGCTCCGGATCCTTCGGCGTGCTCATCGCACCCTCCTCGTATCGTCCCGGTCACGCAACCTATGCCTACCACGGTGAACGCGGCGTCGTCCTCGATTGCGCCGGTGTGGCGCGTCGAGGCGGGCGGGGTCTCAGAGGTCCTCGTCGTCGACGATCTCGATAGCGGCCACCTCGGCGGACCGGTCGTCGGCCTCGTCGTCCTCGGCCCGGCCGTCGCCCGGTGTCCACTCCTGATCCAGCTCGTCGCCGATGCCGAGCCTGCCGTCGTCCTCGTCCTCGTGGTAGCGGATGCGCAGGTCGTCGGGCGGATCCTCGATGTTGCGCTGATACTCGCGGATCTCGTCCTCCTGGTCGTCATCCCCCATCTCGGTTTCCAGCGGGTCACGGTCCATACCCTCAGTATCCCCACCGATCGGCGCGGCTAACGCGCATACGACAACGGCGGCCCGGACCGAAGTCCGAGCCGCCGTTCTCGCGATGTGTTCGTTTATGCGTTGCCGTTGAAAAGGCCGGTGACCGAGCCGTTCTCGAAGACCTCGCGGATGGTTCGGGCCAGCAGCGGCGCGATGGACAGCACCGTCAGCTGCGGGAACTTCTTCTCCTCCGTCAGCGGCAGGGTGTTGGTCACCACGACCTCCTTGGCGCCGCAGCTCGCCAGGCGCTCGGCGGCGGGCGAGCTCAGCACGCCGTGGGTCGCGGCGATGACCACGTCACCGGCGCCGGCCTCCTTGAGCACCTTGACCGCGCCCGCGATGGTGCCGCCGGTGTCGATCATGTCGTCGATCAGGATGCAGGTGCGGCCCTCGACCTCACCGACCACGCGGTTGGACTTCACCTGGTTGGGCACCAGCGGGTCGCGGGTCTTGTGGATGAAGGCCAGCGGCGAGCCGCCCAGCGAGTCGGCCCACTTCTCCGCGACGCGCACGCGGCCGGAGTCGGGGGACACGACGGTGATGTGCTCGAGGCTGTAGTTGGTGCGGATGTACTCCGCCAGCTGCAACTGGGCGTGCATGTGGTCGACCGGGCCGTCGAAGAAGCCCTGGATCTGGTCGGTGTGCAGGTCGACGGTGATGATCCGGTCCGCACCCGCGGTCTTCAGCAGATCCGCCACCAGGCGGGCCGAGATGGGCTCGCGGCCGCGGTGCTTCTTGTCCTGGCGGGCGTACGGGTAGAACGGCAGCACCGCGGTGATCCGCTTGGCCGAGCCGCGCTTGAGCGCGTCGATCATGATGAGCTGTTCCATCAGCCACTGGTTCAGCGGTGCGGGGAAGCTCTGCAGAACGAAGGCGTCGGAACCGCGGACCGACTCCTCGAACCGGACGAAGATCTCGCCGTTGGCGAAGTCCCGTGCGATCTGCGGGGTGACGTGGACGTCGAGTTCCTTGGCGACCTGCTCGGCCAGCTCAGGATGAGCGCGTCCCGAGAAGAGCATCAGGTTCTTCTGGTTATCGATCCATGACGCGGTCACTGCTGATTGCCATCCTTTTGCTCTATTGCCTGACCCGACATCTCCTTGGCCGCGATGGCTTCCGCCGCCGCGCGGGCCGCGTCCGTCCCTGGACGGTGTCGCTGCACCCAGCCGTCGATGTTCTTCTGCGGTCCACCGGACACCGCGAGAGCCCCTGGCGGAACGTTTCTGCGCAGTACAGTACCCGCCGCCGTATAGGCTCCGTCACCCACCGTCACCGGCGCGACGAACATCGTGTCGCTGCCGGTGCGCACGTGCGAGCCGACGACGGTGTGGTGCTTGCTCACGCCGTCGTAGTTGACGAAGACGCTGGACGCACCGATGTTGCTGTGCTCGCCGATGGTGGCGTCGCCCACGTAGGTCAGATGCGGGACCTTCGAATGCGCCCCGATCGAGGCGTTCTTGGTCTCCACGAAAGCGCCCAGTTTGCCCTCGTCGCCCACGACAGTGCCGGGACGCAGGTAGCTGAACGGACCGATGGTCGCCTTCGGACCGATGGTCGCGCCTTCGCCGTGGGTGCGGATCACCCGGGCGCCGTCGCCGACGACGACGTCGGTGAGCGTGCTGTCCGGGCCGACCTCGGCGTCCTCGCCGATGACCGTATTGCCGAGCAGTTGGACACCGGGCCGCAGCACCGCGTCCCTTCCGATGCGCACGCTGGCGTCCACCCACGTGGAGGCGGGATCCATGATCGTGACACCCGCGCGCATGTGGCGTTCGAGGATGTAGCGGTTGAGCGTTCGCGCCGCCGAGGCCAGCTGCACCCGGTCGTTGACGCCGGTGACCTTGGCCGCGTCGACCAGCCGCGCGCCGTGCACCGGGTGACCCGCCTCGCGGGCCAGGCGCAGCACGTCGGTCAGATACAGCTCGTGCTGGGCGTTGGCGGTGGACAGACGGCTGATCATGGTGCGCAGCACCGCGGCGTCGAACGCGTACACACCGGAGTTCACCTCGGTGATCGCGGTCTGTTCCGGGGTGGCGTCGGCGTGCTCGACGATCTCGGCCAGCTGGCCGTCCGCGTCGCGGACGATGCGGCCGTAGCCGTTCGGGTCCTCCGGCACGAAGGTCAGTACGGTGACCGCGGGGCGTTCGGCGTAGCTGCGGTGCTCGTCGAGCAGCGCGGCCAGCGTGTGACCGTCCAACAGCGGGACGTCGGCGGAGGTGACCAGTACGTCGCCGGTGAAGCCGACCGGCAGGGCGGCCAGCGCGCACTGCACCGCGTGCCCGGTGCCGAGCTGCTGCTCCTGGATCGCGGGGGCGATCTCCCGGCCCAGGTCGTCGGCCACCGCGGTCACCGCCGCGCCGACTTGTTCGCGGTCGTGCCCCACCACGGTGATGAGGTACGCGGGGTCGATCTCGTTCGCCGCATGCAGCGCGTGCGCGAGCATGCTCCGACCGGCCAGCGAATGCAGCACCTTGGGGGTCTTCGACCGCATCCGCGTCCCGGCACCGGCTGCGAGAACGACGACGGCGGTCTGCTGTGGCATGGATCTCCCTCGGCTGCCTGTCATCGTGGGGGTCGTCGTCGTACTTGGTCAGCGATGTGCGGGCCAACGATAGTCATCGTGCTCTCGAGCTCCGCCGCCAGGACTCGAACCTGAACTCTCTGAACCAAAATCAGATGTGCTGCCATTACACCACGGCGGATTGCCACACCGGCGGTTGGCGAACCCCCGCCGCTGTGCCACGGCACGGGATGAATCCTCGCATACTCGCCCGCCTCCCCGCGAATTCTTGGTGTGTTCGGTCGTGAGCCGCTTGCGCGCGTCTTCCGGCCGTACCATTCGAAGTTCTCTCGTTTCACTCCGCGGCGTCATGGCGGGTCGGAGCGGAGGGTCGACGGGGTGTATCACCGAGCTGTCTGGAACAGTGGTATCCGAACGGCGGCGTCGTGCGTCGGAGCCCTGATGCGACGCCGGCGTCTACGCACATGGGTAACTCGCCGGGCACGCCCACGACTCGGCCGGGCATGCGACCGCGGCCCGGAGGCGAACCGTCGACGCACGCACGGCCGGCGAGAACGCGGAGAGGCGGAGAATTGTCAGTGTCTTCGGGTGAGTCGCATCGAGTGCCCCGGCCGCGTATGACCGGCACCCAGCGGCGTCAGCAGCTGATCGAGATCGGGCGCGCGCTGTTCGCCGAACGCGGCTACGACGCGACCTCGATCGAGGAGATCGCGCAACGCGCCCAAGTCTCCAAACCGGTGGTGTACGAACACTTCGGCGGCAAGGAGGGATTGTACGCGGTCGTGGTCGACCGCGAGATGTCGATGCTGCTGGACATGATCACCTCCTCGCTCACCCGCAACCGATCGCGGATCCGGCTGGAACAGGTCGCACTGGCCCTGCTGACCTACATCGAGGAACGAACCGACGGATTCCGAATCCTGGTGCGTGATCAGCCCGCCGCCGCCGCGGAGGGCAGGTACTCCAGTTTGCTCAACGAGGCGACCAACCAGGTGGCGCACATCCTGGCCGGAGATTTCGCGCGCCGCGGGTTCGACACCAGCCTGTCCACCCTCTACGCGCAGGCGCTCGTCGGCCAGGTCGCCACCGCCGCGACCTGGTGGCTCGACGAACGTCAACCGTCGAAAGAGGTTGTCGCGGCGCACTTGGTGAACCTGTGCTGGAACGGGCTGAGCCATCTCGAGGCCCATCCGCGACTGAGTTCGGAATGGCGCGCGGGCGCCGGTGAGTGACGCGGATTGTTAACTAGAAAATTGCGCGGCAGCTCTGGCCGAATGCTCGAATTGGCTGCTGGGCGCGCCTCTGGTGGTACGGTTCACCCATCCTTTGGGTGCTGTTCGGGCGGTAAGTCGGTCAACTTCGGGATGTCGGTCTACTTCAGGATGGCTGGTTTTAGGATGACAGGCGGATCTGATGGCTAGGCAAGCGCGCGCGGAGATCACCCGCGATTCCGTCCTGGCAGGCGCTGCCGATGTCTTTCTGCGCTTGGGATATGCGAATGCGAGCCTGAGCGAGATCATCGCGCAGTCCAATGTCACCAAGGGCGCCTTGTACTTTCACTTCGGCTCGAAGGAAGAGCTGGCGCGCGCCGTGGTCGACCAGGGCAACGAGAGACTGACCAGTTCGTGTCAGGGGTTCTTCGATCCTCGGGTGCCCGCGCTGGAGGCGTGCATCGGCATCACCTACGTCGTCGCCGATCTATCGATGAACGATCCGATGGTCGGCGCCATGCTGAAGCTGACCCATCAGATCGGCGACTACCGTGGCGCGCAAGGCGACAACATCGCCAAGAACTGGGGCGACACCTACCGGCTGCTGGCCGAGCGGGCCATCGCCCAGGGCGACCTGATCGCCGACCTGGACGCGGAGGTCATCGGCCTGTTGTGGCAGGAGATGGCCGCGGGAGTGCACATCATCGCCGTCGGCACGGAATCCATCGATGAGATGGCGGTCCGGATGGAGCGCGCCTGGTATTTCCTGCTCCCGGCCCTCGTGCCGCCCGAAAAGCTTTCGTACTTCAGGGAATTCGCGGCAAGGCGGTTGCGGCGCTACGTGCCGTGAGCGGTGTCCGGCCGCCACTTCGTCGCGGCGTGGCTATGTGGTCGCTGCGGCACGGCCGTAGTACCGGTCGCGTGCGGACGTCGTGATCACGCGACGCTAGTGTGGCTCGCGTCGGACCCGCTCGTCTTGCTGGAGTCGTGTATGCCCGCTTATGTCATTGTCGAGGCCGAGGTTTCGGACGAAGAAGTCGGATTGCAGTACTCGCGGTTGGCGCAGTCATCGATCCGGCAGTACGGCGGCCGTTATCTCGTCGCGAGCGTGCCCGAAGCGGTGGAAGGCGCCTGGCCCGCCGGTCGGCGCGCGGTGATCCTGGAGTTCCCCGATCTGGACCGGATCCGGGAGTGGTACGACTCACCGGAGTATCTGAAGGCGCGCGAGGTGCGCAAGTCGGGGGTCGAGGTGCGGATGGTCTTCGCGGACGGACTCGCCGGGTAGGCCTCTGCGCGGTGGCTCGAGGTCGGTGCTCCTCGCCGGCGAGGCGGAGCACGTCCCGACAGACCGCCGCGTTCGCGACCGGACCGGCCCGATGCCTTCCCTCGGCCGCGGACCAGAGGCGCCTGCGAACGCGCAGCGGCGCGGGCGCCGCAAAAACGAGATGCTCGCTTCACTAGACTCGGTTGGCCGCTCGAAACGTGTCGCCTGCGCTCAGGAGTTCTTGATGTCCACCCACCGCCCGCCGTTGGCGGGACTGGCCGCCGCGGCCGGTGCCGATTCCTCGCTTCGGACCGTCGCGGAGCTGATCGGCACCACGTCGGTCGAGTTGGTCGCGCCGTCGGCGGTGCGGCCGTTCGTCGCGGCGCGGGTGGCGGCCGAGCGTCCGCTGGTGGTGGTCACGGCGACCGGGCGTGAGGCCGACGATCTGACCGTGGAGCTGGAGGAGATGCTCGGCCCCACGGTCGCGCAGTTCCCGTCCTGGGAGACGCTGCCACACGAGCGGCTCTCGCCGGGCGCGGACACGGTGGGGCGCAGGCTGGAGGTGCTGCGCCGGATCGCGCATCCCGACGACTCGCATTTCCCCGCGCCGCTGCGAGTGGTGGTGACCACCGTGCGGTCGCTGATGCAGCCGATGTCGGGCGGGCTCGGCGACATCGAGCCGGTCGTGCTGCGGGTCGGCGCCGAGCTGGACTTCGACGAATTGCTGACGCGGCTGGTGGAATTCGCTTACACCCGCGTCGACATGGTGGGCAAGCGCGGCGAGTTCGCGGTGCGCGGCGGCATCCTGGACCTCTTCCCGCCCACCGCCGCCCACCCGGTGCGCGTGGAGTTCTGGGGCGACGAGGTCACCGAGCTGCGGCCGTTCGCCGTCGCCGACCAGCGCTCGCTGCCGGACGTCACGGTGGACGTGGTGGTCGCGCCGCCGTGCCGGGAGCTGCTGCTCACCCCCGAGGTGCGCGAGCGGGCCGCCGAGGTCGCCGCCGCCAACGCGGCCGACGCGGCGCTGGTGGAGATGCTGGAGAAACTGGCGCAGGGCATCCCGGTAGACGGCATGGAAGCGCTGCTGCCCGTGCTGCAACCCGGCCGATTGCGCCTGCTCACCGAGGTGCTGCCGGAGGGCACGCACGTGCTGCTGTGCGACCCGGAGAAGATTCGCACCCGCGCGGCGGACCTGGTGCGCACCGGTGAGGAATTCCTGGAGGCCTCCTGGACCGCCGCCTCCTTCGGTGGCGCCGCGCCGCTCGGCGGGCACGGACTCGACCTGGCCGCCTCGGCCTACCGGCCGCTGCCGGAGATCCACGCCAGCGCCGACCGGCAGGGCCTGCCCTGGTGGACGCTGAGCCCGCTCGCCTCCGGCGATGCGTCCGAGGTCGCACTGCGGGTGCTGCCCGGTCCGGCCGCGCGCGGCTCGGACGAATTGGTGGCGACCTTGTTCGCCTCGCTGCGCGCCCACGTCACTACCGGCGGCAGGGCCGTCGTGGTAGTCGCGGGGCACGGCACGGCCCAGCGCATTCTGGAACGGCTGGCCGATGCCGACGTGCCCGCCGTGGCGCTGGAGCAGGGTAGCGAGCCGAACGACGGCGTGGTCGGCGTGCTGTGCGGCTCGCTGCACGACGGCCTCGTGTTCGAGGACGCCGGTCTGGTGATCGTCGCCGAGTCCGACCTCACCGGCAACCGGGTCACCGCGCCGACCGAGGGCAAGCGGATGCCGGCCAAGCGCCGCAACCAGGTCGACCCGCTCGCGTTGAGCGCGGGCGACATGGTGGTGCACGATCAGCACGGCATCGGCAAATTCGTCGAGATGATCGAGCGCACCGTCGGCGGCGCCCGCCGGGAATACCTGGTGATCGAGTACGCACCGGGCAAGCGCGGCCAGCCCGGCGACCGGTTGTTCGTGCCGATGGAATCGCTCGACCAGCTCTCCCGCTACGTCGGCGGTGAGATGCCCAGCCTCTCCAAGCTCGGCGGCTCGGACTGGGCCAACACGAAACGCAAGGCGCGCAAGGCCGTTCGCGAGATCGCGGGCGAACTCGTGCAGCTGTACGCCGCCCGTCAGGCGGCGCCCGGCCACGCTTTCGGGCCGGATACGCCGTGGCAGCAGGAGATGGAGGACGCGTTCGCGTTCACCGAGACCGTGGACCAGATGACCGCCATCGCCGAAGTGAAGGCGGACATGGAGAAGCCGGTCCCGATGGACCGCGTGGTCTGCGGCGACGTGGGCTACGGCAAGACCGAGATCGCGGTGCGCGCGGCGTTCAAGGCGGTGCAGGACGGCAAGCAGGTCGTCGTGCTGGTGCCGACCACGCTGCTCGCGCAACAGCATCTGCAGACCTTCGCCGAGCGTGTCGCGGGCTTCCCGATCACCGTGAAGGGTCTGTCCCGCTTCACCGACCCGGCCGAGGCCCGCGCCGTGCTGGAGGGGATGACCGACGGCAGCGTCGACATCGTGGTCGGCACGCACCGGCTGCTGCAGACCGGCGTCCGCTGGAAGGACCTCGGCCTCGTCGTGGTCGACGAGGAGCAGCGCTTCGGCGTCGAGCACAAGGAGCACATCAAGGCGCTGCGCACGCACGTCGACGTGCTCACCATGTCGGCGACCCCCATCCCGCGCACCCTGGAGATGAGCCTGGCCGGGATCCGCGAGATGTCGACCATCCTCACCCCGCCGGAGGAACGCCACCCGGTGCTCACCTATGTGGGCGCCTACAACGACAAGCAGGTCACCGCCGCGATCCGGCGCGAGCTGCTGCGCGACGGCCAGGTGTTCTACGTGCACAACCGCGTGTCATCGATCGACAAGGCCGCCAAGCGGATTCGCGATCTGGTCCCGGAGGCACGGGTGGCGGTCGCGCACGGTCAGATGAACGAGGACGCGCTCGAGTCCACCGTGCAGGGCTTCTGGCAGCGCGAATACGACGTGCTGGTGTGCACGACGATCATCGAGACCGGTCTGGACATCTCCAACGCGAATACGCTGATCGTGGAACGCGCCGACGCACTGGGGCTTTCGCAGCTGCATCAGTTGCGCGGCCGGGTCGGGCGCAGCCGGGAACGCGGCTACGCCTACTTCCTGTACCCGCCGGAGAAGCCGCTCACCGAGACGGCCTACGACCGGTTGGCCACCATCTCGCAGAACTCCGACCTGGGCGCGGGCATGGCGGTCGCGATGAAGGATCTGGAGATCCGCGGCGCGGGCAACGTGCTGGGCGCCGAACAGTCCGGTCACGTCGCCGGCGTCGGCTTCGATCTCTACGTCCGGTTGGTCGGCGAGGCGGTCGAGGCCTACCGCGCCGCCGCCGACGGCAAGCCGATCACCACCGAGGAGGTCAAGGAGGTGCGCATCGACCTGCCCGTCGACGCGCACATCCCGCCCGACTACATCGCCAGCGACCGGCTGCGCCTGGAGGCGTATCGCAAACTGGCCGCCGCGCAGGACGATCCGGCGCTGGCGCTGGTCGTGGACGAGCTCGTCGACCGCTACGGTCCGCTCCCGGTTGAGGTCGGGCGCTTGGTCTCGGTGGCAAAGTTGCGGCTGCTGGCCCGTGAGTACGCCATCACCGAAATAGCGGTCACCGGAACAACTTTGAAGATCTCGCCGCTGCATCTGCCCGATTCCAAGCAGATGCGCCTCAAGCGGCTCTACCCGAGCGCGGGGTACCGCGCCGCCTCCGGTGTGGTGCAGCTTCCGCTGCCGCGCGTGGAGGACAGCGTCGGCGCCGAGCGCGTGCGGGACGTCGTGCTGCTGCAGTTCGTCGCAGACTTGCTGCTGGCGTTGGACGGCAAGGCCCAAGGCGCGGTCGACCTCACCGTCGCCGCCGAGCTGGCGCCGCGATGAGCTCGGCCGATCGCGACGAGTCCGTCTTGCGGGCCGCCCGGCATCGTGCCGCCGGAGGCGCGCCGTCCGGGAGCGCGCCGAACGGCGACTCGCTGCCGCGCACGGACACGGCGGTGGTCGCGGCGGGGCTGACCGGCGCCGTCGAGGTGATGGACCGCCTGTGGCACTTCGGCGGGTGGGAGGTCACCCAGACCCACGACTCGTTGCGCCCCTATCTGCTCGAGGAGACCTACGAGCTGCTCGACGCCATCCAACACAGCGATACCGAGATGATCAAGGAAGAACTCGGCGACCTGCTGCTGCAGGTGCTCTTCCATTCCCGGATCGCCGAGGCCGCGGGGGAATTCACTGTCGACGACGTCGCCGCCGCGCTGGTCGCCAAGCTGGTCAACCGCAGCCCGCACCTGGTCGACGCCCCGATCGATCCGTCCGCGTCGGTAGCCGAGAAGATCGCCGCCCAGGAACGCGCCTGGGAGGAACGCAAATCCGCCGAGAAGTCCCGCCGCTCCTGCCTGGACGGCATCGCCATGGCCCAGCCAGCCTTGGCGCTCGCCGAGAAGATCATCTCCCGCAGCACCAGAGCCGGCCTCCCGCCCGATCTCGTTCCCGAAGCGCTCCGGGTGGTGCGCCTCGGCGGTCCGGAAAGCGCCGAAGAACATCTCCGCAAAGCGACGCTGACGTTCGCCGCCGCTATCCGTGCGGCGGAGGACGCGGCGGAAAAGGAACGCGGCGAACGCCTCCCGCTCACCGCCGAGGATTGGCGCGCCTTCTGGCCGGAGGAGACCGAGTAGAGATCACCCGGCCGGCGAACCGTAGTGCAATCCGCGCGGCCGTCCGCATCAGGGACACTGAGACAATGCCGTATCCCGAGCTGAACGCACGACCGCGATGGCAATCGACCGGGAACGGCAGGTTTCCCGTCGCCGCCCACGTCGACGGCCACTGGTGGGTCTTGCGGATAAATGGTTTTCCCGACCACCCACTGTGGACACTGTTCATCGACGGCGCACCGCGTTTCGACCTCGACGACACCCCGGCCACTTGGGGCCGGCCGAGCCCTCGATCTTCACCGCCGCTCGAACCCGGTACAGCCGAACAAATCTTGGCGCCTATCCGGGACTTCACGGCGTACGGCAGTGAAGTAGGAAAACCCTGCGACGACATGGTTTGCTGCGGATGACTAACGTGCGCATGACATGCAAGCACACGCGATGTCTGTGATCAGCCAGTCCCGAGGAACGGAGGCGAGAGCGGCGGTGTCCTGCGTGAGCTGGACATCCGGGAGCTGTCCCGTATCTACGGTTTCGATGACGACAAGACGACTGCGATGGCCGGCTTGGCTCGGCAGACGGATGCGAAGTGCTGGTGGCACACATTCGACGATGTCATCCGGAGAAGCTACAACATGTAGGTCGGGCTCGAGTTCGCCGCGACGTTATTGACGATGTTCCGCCCGAATCTGGTTCCGGGAATCCTCCAGACTCCTGACTACGCCAAGGCCCTCGATCGCATCTTCTTCCCCGACGATACGGCTCAGGAACTAGACCGGCGAGTGCAGCTGCGAATCAAGCGACAGGCCGTCATCACCCGACGTACACGGCCGGTGACGCTGAAAGTGGTGTTACAGGAGTCCGCCCTGAGGACTCTGGTGGGAAGCCGAAAGACGATGGCGGCGCAGCACCGGTATATCGCGGACATGAGTACTCGCGACAATGTGGAGGTGCGCATACTTCCATTCGAAGCGGGATTTCCCGTGGGTCTGTATGTCGGGCCGTACGTGATTCTGGACTTCGGCTTCGACTCGAAAGGGGAGAAGGTCGCGCCGTCGGTTGTCTTCGTCGAAGGTTACACGGGCGACATGTACCTTGAACGAGCGCAGGATGAGCGGATCTACCGAAAAGCGTTCGTAGCCACCGAGCGCGCAGCGTTGGACCCGGTGCAAAGCAGGCACCTGCTCCTGCAGGTAGCGAGGGAGTTCGCGGTATGAAGATCGATCTATCCACGGCTGAGTGGTTCAAGAGTATGCACAGCGCCGGTGTTCAGAATGCGTCGAAGTCGCGTTCCTTGATGGCGGTGTCGGTGTCCGCGACTCGAAGAGAGGGTTCTAATGGCCGCCCGGTAGGCGGCGTCGGCCGACGGAGACGTCTGTAGCGAGGTCTTCGTAGCCGATGGCTTGGAGACGCAAGCTCCTTGCCCCCTGGAGCGGTGCGCGCGCGGTGCGAGACCAGGACGTGTTCGCTGCCGGTGTTATCTAGGCTCCCATCCGCGAAGTGATTCGAGAGTACTGACAGCGCTGAAGGTGCGGAGTGCGTCGAGGTTGCGTTCCTCGATAGCGGCGTCGCCGGCGTTCGATCGGTCGTAATCCACCACATGCACAGGCGGTAGCGGTCGGGCTCAGGTCGGCCGGTGCTGAACCGACGCCGCTCGGGTCTTCCGGAATTCGATGGTGTGCATCGCATTCCGGATGACCCGCGGCGTTGGGGAATTCGATCAGACGTTTACGCCGTAATCCCGGGCGATGCCCCCCAGGCCGGAGGCGTAGCCCTGGCCGATGGCGCGGAACTTCCATTCGTTGTTATGGCGGTACAGCTCGCCGAAGATCATGGCCGTTTCAGTCGACGCGTCCTCGGTGAGGTCGTAGCGAGCCAGTTCGACGCCGGTGCCCGCGTCGACGACGCGGATGAAGGCGTTGCGGATCTGGCCGAACGACTGGCCGCGAGCGTCGGCGTCGTGGATGGACACCGGGAAGAAGATGTTGGTGATCTCCGGCGGAGCCGCCGTGAGGTCGACGTTGATCACCTCGTCGTCGCCTTCACCCATGCCGGTGAGATTGTCGCCGGTGTGTTCGATGGATCCGTCGGGCGAACGCAGGTTGTTGTAGAAGATGAAGTGCTGATCGGAGAGCACTTTCAGATTCGGTCCGCAGGCGAGCGCACTGGCGTCGAGGTCGTAGTCGGCGCCGGTGGTGGTGCGCACGTCCCAGCCGAGTCCCACCGACACCTTGGTGAGGTTCGCCGCCTGCTTCGACAGCGAGACGTTGCCGCCTTTGGCAAGAGTGACGCTCATGATCCCCTTCCGCGCGGCACGGCTGGTGCCGCCACTTCCGTTGCCCGCAGCTGCCGGGCTGATTTCAGTTCTGGTGGTCGGCCCAGGATCGCAGGGTGTCGACCCGGCTCTCGAGCGCGCGCAGTTCGCTCTCGTCGTCGAGCACCGTGCGCTGGATGCCTTGCACGACAGCGAAGGCCGACTGGCGGTGGTCATCGATCACGTCGACGTCGATGCGGACGGCGACGTAGTCGTCGGCGTCGGGCATCCGCTCGGCGACCACGTGCGCGGTGCCACGGGCGCACATCGCCACGTTGCCGCCGCCGAGGATCAGCAGCGCCACCTCGGGATTCTCACGCAGCCGCGCCAGCGAACCGCGATCGTATTTCAGGCTCAGCAGAATTTGCCGGTCACCGGCCCGCACCGGCCAGGACACCGGGATGGCGTGCGGCGCGGGATCCGTCGTCACCAGCACGCCGATCGTCTCCAGGGGCCATTCCGGGAGCACGTCCAGCTCGGGATGATCTGTCGAGTTGTGCTGACGTTGGGCGGGGCTCGCTCCGGCTGCCATCTTCGTCACCTCATGGATCGTCGAGCGCGGCGGGCTGTGCCGCGCTTGATAGCAGTCTAAGGTGCTGTGCCACATGTGCGCTGGCGCTGTGCGCATTGTCCGGACCGCTCAGGCGACCAACAGTCCGCGCATGCCGCCGATCAGGCCGAGACGAGCGTGGAAATGTCGAGCGTGGCGGCCCATTCCCGAGCCATGTCCTCGACGCGGACCTCCGTCGACGCGTCGTGGCGCGCGTGCTCGCCGACCTGGGTGGCGCCGCAGGCGAGCAGTTTCTCGGCGATGAGCTCGCCGCCACGGTTGAACGTGTCGCCGTAGACGCTGTCACCGAGCCCGAAGACGGCGAACCGCAGGCCGCCCAGATACGGCGCGTGACGCTCCAGTGCGTCGTAGAAGGGTTCGGCGCCGGTCGGCAGGTCACCGTCGCCGTAGGTCGAGCACACCACGACGTGGAAGTCGCGCACGTCCAGATCCTCGATGTCGAAGTCCGTCATGTCGGACACCGAGACCTCGTGCGCCGCGCGCAACTCCTCGGCGATGCTGTCGGCCGCGGACTCCGCGGTGCCCATCTCGGTTCCGAAGAGGATGACGACACGCACCGACACAACCCTTTCTCGAGTGAATATGGTGAGCCTATCCTAACCACATAGCCCGGGGTGTGCTACCGGCTCGGCGGAGGAGGGGAGTCGGTGGCAGCGGAAGGGCACAGGCAGTTCAGCTGCAGCGATTGACGGAATCTCTGATGCGTTGCATCATTCGTAGAGGTGCCCGGTGTTTTCTGGGCACGATTGCCGCCGGCCGATGACTGTCCGGCTCTGCGGCTGCCGCCCGTGCTCTTCGATCGTCACCGCACGAGTGCAGCGCTTCCATCCATGACGCTTCGCGCGTCCGGCCGTGAGTGAGGTGAAAACGAAATGGTCTACCAGTCGTCTGCATACCAGGTGATCAATTCGCACCTCCGCTTCGGCACCCTTCCCCATTTCTGAATGTCACCGCGCCGGGCGCGGTCATCACTCGCCGATGTCGAGCATCGGCGGACTCATCGCTCGGCGCGGTGCCCCGAAACAGATCGGAAACCGGCGGATCGACGGATGTGGGAGGCAAGCATGGTGGACAGGGGAGCACTGGGTACGGGGGCGGTAGAAATGGTGACGCGGCTCATGGCGAGCAATCTCGCCGTGTCCGCCGCGATGATCGAGGATCTCGGCTACTTGCGCGCGGAGCTGGCGACGGCGGAGGTGCCGTTCCTGCTCGTGCGCGACAGCGAGCACCGGCTGGTGCTCGCGGCCGACGCGGCGCACCGCACGATGGTGCGCCGGGTGACCGCCGCGGCGATCGCGGCCGGGTTCGCCTGTAAAGAAATGCAGCACAACGTGTTCCGTCTCGGGCGCGACCATGATCCGGCGCATCACGTCGAGCTGCAGCTGTGGGAGTACCACGGCGACACGGTGACCTGTCCGCGACCGAACGCGCTGACCCGCTCGGTGTTCGACCTCGCCGACGTCCAGCACACGCAGGTGCGGCTGTTCGACCGGAACTGGCCCACCCTCGTCGACATGTTCGCGCCCCAGACCAGCGATGTCGGTTTCGATATCGACCTGGTGTTCTCCTGGGTGGACGGCACCGATCCCGAGTTCCGCGCACGCCGCGCCGGGATGCTCGCCCAAGTCGTGGTCGGCGAAGGCGACGACGCGGACGCCAGGGTCCGCCAGATCGACGAGTTGAAGTACGCCCTGCGGTCGGTGCGCAAGAACGCGCCGTGGATCCGCAGGATCTTCATCGCGACCGACTCCACGCCCCCGGACTGGCTGACCGCGCATCCGAAGGTGACCGTGGTGCGCGCGGTCGACCACTTCCGCGACGTCAGCGGCTTGCCGGTGTTCAACTCACATGCCGTGGAAAGCCAGCTGCAGCACATCGACGGGCTCAGTGAGCACTTCCTGTACTCCAACGACGACATGTTCTTCGCGCGGCCGGTGCGTCCGTCGATGTTCTTCACTCCGGGCGGGGTCAGCCGGTTCATCGAAGCGGACACCAGGATCGGGCCGGGGCGCAACAACGAGCGGCGCAGCGGTTACGAGAACGCCGCGCGGGTCAACCGTGCGCTGCTGGCCGAGCGCTTCGGCCATGTCATCACGCGGCATCTGGAGCACACGCCCGCGCCGCTGCGACGCAGCGTGCTCCTGGAGATGGAGGAGGAATTCGCGGCGGATTTCGCGCGCACCAGCGCGAGCCGGTTCCGGTCGGCCACCGACATCTCGGTCACCAATTCGCTGTACCACTACTACGCCTTGCTGACCGGGCGCGCGGTGCCGCAGGAGACGGCGAAGGTGCGCTACGTCGACACGACCAGCTACAGCGGATTGGCGCTGCTCGACGGGCTCGCACGCCATCGCGACGTCGATTTCTTCTGCCTCAACGACGGCAGTTTCCCCGAGGTCGCCGAGTTCGAGCGGGTGCGGATCGTCTCGGAGTTCCTGGCGGCGTACTACCCGGAACCGGCACCGTGGGAGCGGCTCAGTACACCGCCTCGTCATCCGCTTCGGGAGTCGACGCCTGGCGCCGCATGACGTGGGGGATGCGCGCGGCGGGCGGGATCACGATGCCGTCCTCCGCCAGCCGTTGCCGCGCTTCCTCCGGCGTGGCGGGCGCGCCGACGGTGCGGCCGCGCTCGATCGGCACCACCGAGTGCACCACGGTGTCCGGGTAGACGTGCACGTAGTTGAAGGCCTGCGCGCTGTCCTGGCCGCGCAGGCCGCCTCGAGCCACGCCGAGATCCTGGCTGTAGCAGGTGGACGACGCCACCGAGACCGGTACGCCGGCGAATGTCGCGCTGGTGGAGAAGTGCAGGTGTCCGGCGAGGATGGCGCGCACGTCGCTGCCGTCCAGCACGTCGGCCAGCCTGCGCTGATCCCGCAGTTCCACGGTGACGGCGAGGTCGACCACGCACGGTACCGGCGGGTGGTGCATGGCCAGGATGGTCCCGAAGGGCGCGGGCTCGGCCAGTACCGAGCGCAGCCACTCCAGCTGGTCGTCGGAGATCTCCCCGTGGTGGTATCCCGGCACCGAGGTGTCCAAGGCGATGACGCGCAGGCCGTCGATCATGTGCACCCGGTCCAGCGGGGAACTCGTGGGGTACTCGCCGAGCAGGCGCGCGCGGAGGGCGGCGCGGTCGTCATGGTTGCCGGTGACCCACACTAGGGGCGACTGCAAACTCCTGGCGAATGGCTCGACGATCGACTTGAGCTTGGTGTACGCGGCGGGCTCGCCCCGATCAGTGAGGTCGCCGGTGAACACGATCGCGGTCGGACGGATCCCGCTTGCCGCGGCCTGCTCGAGCAGTTGCCGTAACCGCAGGTCGGCGTCGACATCGCCGTACAGCGGGTCGTCGCCTGCGATGAGATGTGTGTCGCTGAAGTGAAACAACACGTGATCCGGACGCGGGTACTCCGCGACTCTGGTGATGGACACCGGACCGAATCCCTCCTGGCGGTTTGCCCGCCATTGGCTTGGCTCCGTCGCCACGATAGCGGCGGTTACGGACAGGTTTCCCGACGGTTGATGAAGACACGCTTGCGGGAAGGTGAGATTTCGGTGTCGAACGCTGGGGAAACGCGGGCGCCTGTGGGATTGGTCACTGACCGAGGGCGTCGGCGGCGCGCAGGGCGTCGGCCACCATCGCGGCATCCACGGTGAAGGGTTCGTTGTGGATCGTTTCACCCGGGGCGGTCGCCCGCTGCGCGATGGCCGACAGCGTCTCGTCGTCGGCGTCGGACAGCCCGAGTGCGGCGAGCGTGGTCGGCAGGCCGACCTCCGCGCAGAAATCGAGCACCGTGCCGATCTCGGACGCGGGCGCGCCCTCGAGCACGAGTTGGGTGACGGTGCCGAAGGCGACCTTCTCACCGTGCAGGAACGGGTGGGTCTGCGCGGCGGCGGTGAGACCGTTGTGCACGGCGTGCGCGGCGGCCAACCCTGAGGACTCGAAACCGAGCCCGGACAGCAGCGTGTTGGCCTCGACGACGCGCTCGAGCGCGGGCGTGACGACGCGGTTGCGGACGGCGTTCAGCGCGTGGGCGCCGTCGGCGAGCAGGGTGCGGTAGCAGAGTTCGGCCAATGCGGTGGCGCTGCGCGTGGAAGCGCCGCCGCGCATGTTGCGCACCTGCGCGGCGCCGCACGTGCGCGCCTCGAACCAGGTGGCCAGGGCGTCACCCATCCCCGCGATCAGCAAGCGGGCCGGAGCCTGGGCGACCACCGAGGTGTCCACCAGCACCAGCGCCGGATTCCGCCGGGCCAGCTGATACGCCTCGAACTCGCCCGCCTCGGTGTAGATCACCGACAGCGCGCTGCACGGCGCGTCGCTCGAGGCGGCGCTCGGGCAACTGATCATCGGCAGATCGAGGTCGTCGGCGACCGCGCGCGCCGCGTCGAGCACCTTGCCGCCGCCCGCGCCGAGGACGACAGTGCTGCCGGACTCCGCGACGGCGTGCGCGATCCGCGCGATCTCCGCCCTGCTGCATTCACCGCCGGACAACTGGACCGAATAGGCGATCTTCGCGTCCGTCAGCGAGCGCTCCCAGGTGTCGGCGAGCAGCCGGAAAGCGCTGGACCCGGCCACGATCAGCACCGGACCGCCGATCCCGAGCCGGGTCATCTCCGCGCCGAGCGCGGCGGTGGCATCCCGGCCCTGCACGTAATGTCCCGGCGAGGAGAACACGCTCAGCACCTGGCACCTCCCGATCCCGGGCCGCGAACGCGCGCTGTGACAGCCCGACCGAACGACCCTTCAACGCTACGCGAGGCGCGCCCTCGGGAAGTCGGCTTCGGCGATCGCCAGCGTCCTCCTACCCGACCAACGGTGGGGTTGGAGGACGCCGGCACCGGATCAGGTCGGTGTGGTGAGGGTTTCCGGGAGCAGCCGCGGCCGGTCGCGGTCCAGCTCGCCCAGCAATGCGAAGTAGCGGCGCAGCATGAGGATCGCGGTGGTGGCCAGACCCGCGGTGAGCCCCCACCAGACGCCCGCGGCGCCGAGGCCGGCCGGGTAGGCCAGCAGCAGGGCGACGGGCAGGCCGACGCCCCAGTAGCCGATCAACGAGAGCCGGAAGCCCGCGTTGGTCGCCTTGAGGCCGCGCAGCAGGCCGGTGCCGATGTTCTGGGCGGCGTCGAAGAATTGCAGCACGATGCCGATCAGCAGCAAGGTGTGCGCGATCCGTACGGTGTCGGCGTCCGAGGAATCCAGGAAGGGGCGCAGCACCACATCGGGGGCGACCACGTACACCGCGCCGGTCACCGCCGCGATCACCGCGGCGTGTCGCAGGGCGAGCCAGGCCAGCGCGCGGGCGTGCGCGTGCTCGTCGCGGGCGACCGCGTGGCTGACCAGGATCGAGGCACCGTGCGACAGGCCGATCGCCACCTGGAAGACGATGTAGATGATCTGGTAGACGACGTTGTGCGCGGCCAGCGCTGCTGGTCCGATGCTGCCCATGACCAGGGCGAGCACCGAGAACATGCCCGCCTCGGAGCCGTAGGTCAAGGCGATCGGCGTACCCAGCTTCAACTCGGCGCGCACCGTCGCCAGGCGCACCGGCAGCGGAGTCATCGGCAGCGTGCGGCCGAGTTCCTCGTCGCGCCAGACCATTGCCCAGAACACGCCGAAGGTGATCAGGAACACCAGCGAGGTCGCGACGCCGATGCCCGTGAGCCCGAGTTCGGGCAGCCCCGCCTTGCCGTGGATGAAGCCGAGCGCCAGCAGCAGGTTCAGCGCCACCGAGCCGAGCGTCACCAGCAACAGAGCCTGCGGACGCTGCATGCCGACGGTGTACTGGCGCAGGACCTGGAACCACAGGCACGGCAGCAGGCCCGGCGCGAGGGCCACCATCAGCGGACGGGCGTCGGCGAGCACTCCGGGGTCCTGTCCGAGCCACGGCAGCACCCAGCCGAGCCCGATCAGCGCCGCGCCGCCGAGGAGGCCGGCGACCGTGGCGATCGCGAAACTCGACCGCAGCAGGTCACGGATCTCCGGATCCGGTGACGTGCCGCGTTTGCCCGCGGAGCTCACCGCGGTGGCGATCTGGTTGCCGCTGCCGGTGATCAACCCGACGCACATGGTGCGGATCTGGTTGAACAGCACGATCGCCAGCCCGCCCGCGGCCACCTGCCGGACACCGAGCGTGCCCATCAGCGCGATGTTGGTGGTGGACACCGCGATCTGCGCCAGCTGGGTGAGCGCGATCGGCGTGGCGAGCGCGGTGAGCCGCCCGCCGTCGCCACGGAAGCTCGAAATGATCACCGGTCCTCCTTCGCAACCGACGGGAGCGTCCCGCGCGGGCGCGGCGTCGCGCCGTACGACCGATCGGAGTTCACCGCGCCTCCACCAGAGTCTGGCGCGCGGCGGGCGTGTAGCGCCGCAGCATGTCCGCGACCGAGCGTTCGGCATCGGCGTCGAGCAGGTCGCGCTCGTTCATCCACTCGTCGTCGAACACCGTGTCCAGGTACTTCTCCCCGCCGTCGCACACGATGGTGACCACGGTGGAGCCGGGCGGGAACTCCTCGAGCCGGGTGAGCGCGGCGTGCACCGAGCCGCCCGCCGACCCGCCGATCATCAGGCCAAGTTCGGCCGCCACCGCGCGGACGGTCGCGAACGCCGCCACGTCGGAGACCTTCACGCCCTCGTCGAGTAGTGAATAGTCGACGGCGGTGCCGATGGTCGCGCCCGGCGGGGTACCGGTGCCCGACTGCCAGTACGGGCCGCCCGGCCCGCCGAAGGCGATGGAACCGACCGGCTCGACGCCGATCACGTGGGGTGTGCAGCCCAGCTGGCGCAGCCGGGTCGCGGTGCCGAACAGCGAACCGCCGGTACCCACCGCCGACAGCAGGATGTCCACCCTCTCGACGTCTTCGAGCAACTCCTCGGCCACCGCGTAGTAGCCCACGGCGTTGGCGTCGTTGTTGTGCTGCTCGGTGAAGAACGCGTCGTCACGCTCGGCCGCCATCGCCTCGGCAAGGTCCTCCCGTGCCGAGGTGGCCAGGTTGTCGTCGCCCTCGTCGGCGACATACACCAGTTCCGCACCCATTGCCCGCATCGCGCGCAGTTTGTCCTTACATGCGTGATGGTCGACTACCGCGGTGAAGCGATACCCACGTTCGGCGGCAACTACCGCGAGGCCGAGCCCGGTGTTTCCGGACGTGGATTCGATGATATGTCCGCCACTGCGCAGCAAACCGCGGCGCTCGGCGTCGAGCACCATCTCGCGCGCCATCCTGATCTTGGCCGCACCGGTCGGGTTGAACTGCTCGAGCTTGAGCAGTAAGCGGGTGCCCGTCGCGGTGGCCGCGAGCTCGAACAGCGGCGTGCGGCCGATCAGATCCGTCACGCGCGTGACGAGCGGCATTGATCTCTCCTGGTTCGTATCGGGGGATGTCGAGTCAGCTACCGTCGCGGGTCCAGCGGAAACGCTCGCCGGGTGCGTCGTGCAGCACGACTTTCGGTGGGATGGGGAGTTCGTGAAAGGCGGATTCGTTCGAATCCATCTGGTAGCCGGCGGTATTCGGGTAGATCAGCAGATCGCCGATCTCGGCGGGGCGGGGTAGCGGCACCCGGCGCCAGCTGAGCATGTCGGAGTCCAGACAGGTGGCGGCGCCGACGCTGGTCGGCGTCACGGCGCCCGGCCGCGCGGGCCACAGCACCGGATCGGGCAGGTACTCGCTGTCGAACCACTGCTCCGAGAGACTGAGACTGGTGCCGTCGACGGTGAGCAGCCGGTAGGGCCGGCCGTGCGCGTGCCTGGTCTTGCTGCCCTGCACGCGGAAGACGGTGCAGCCCGCGTGCGCCAGCAGCGCGCGTCCCGGTTCGATCGCCAGGCGCAGGGCGTTGTCGCGCAGCCGTCCGGCGAGATCTTCGTGCGCGAGGATCTGCGCGAGCATGGCCGCACCGGGTACCGGAAAGTGGTACGGGTAGTACGAGTCGAAGGACTTCCCGGAGTGGAACCACTGCCTGCCCACCCGTTCGGCGAACTCCAGCGCGGCCTCGGCCGGAACGTAGTCGACGCCGAAACCTCCGCCGATCGACACGGTGGTGGCCGGATGCCCGAGTGTGCGGGCGTGCAGGCAGCGGGCGATCAGCTCGCCCGCCAGTTCCGCGCGCGCCACCGCGTCGTAGCCGGACAGGTGGAAACTGAAGCCCTCCAGCCGGATCGAGTCGCGGCTGCCGCACACCGCCAGCGCGTCGTCGATTTCGCCGGATGTCATGCCGAACCGGCTGGCCGAGGCCGCGGGCAGCACTCGGATCAGCACGCGCGCGGGCGCCGCGGAGGAGGCCAGTGCGGCGAGCCGGTCGAGCTCGGCGGGATCGTCCACGGCGATCAGCGAACCGTGCCGGGCGGCCAGCCAGAGCAAATCGTCGGCCTTGGCCGGTCCGGTCACCATGAGCTCGTCACCGCGGACGCCCTGGGCCAGCGCGGCGGTCAGTTCGCCGACGCTGGCGACGTCCACGCCCGCGCCGTGTTCCGCGCACGCCCGTGCGATGCACGCGGCCTTGTTCGCCTTCTTTCCGTAGTAGATCGCGCCGTGCACCCCGGCGTGCGTGAAAGCTGCATGGAACGCCTGGATGTTGTGTGCCACCCGCGCCGGATACATCACATGGAACGGGCCGCCCATCGCGAAAGCCAGGTCACCGAGCAGATCCGGATCGGCGAGCAGTCGGCGCTCCCACGGATCGAGATGCGCGGGCATCGGCGCCGCGCTGATCGAATCGTGCGCGGCCGCATCCGATCCCGGTTCCACGACGGTACCCGTGTGTTCTAGGCCCACCGTGCACCTCCGTGCGCTAGTCCCACAGCGGCACCTCCGTGCCCCGGCCTTCCGCGATCGCCCGCTCGGCCAGCGCGTGGGCCACCGCGATGTCGGTCAGCACCAGGCCGCTGTTGTAGACGAAGACTCGCTCGTCGTCCGAGCGCCGCGCGACCGCCCGACGACTCAGGATCTGCGGCAGTTCGGCGTCGACCGGACGCAGCGTGCCGTCGGGGCCCGCCATGTCGGTGCCGGTCAGCGCCATCTGCTCGGCGCTGGTCGCGATCACCCGGTCGGCATCGCTCAGCGTGGACGGCGCGAGTCCGTAACCGACCAGCACGGCCACCGAACCCGGTGCCAGATCCTCGGATTCGAGCGCGACCTCGGTGGCGGGACCCGCGGTGGCCAGCACGACATCGGCGGTCGCCGCCGCCGCGCGGGGATCGGTCACGGTCTCGAGCAGCGCGTGCGGATGGTGCTCGGCGAGCCCGCGGTGCACGGCCGCCAGCCCCTCGGGGTGCGTCCCGTAGACCATCAGTTTGCGCAGCTGCGGATTCGCGGCGAGCAGATGCGGAAGGGCGTTGCGGCCCTGGGTTCCGGTGCCGATCAGCAGCACGCTCTCCGCGCCGCGCCGGATGGTCTCGCGCACCAGCAGGGCCGACACCGCGGGCGTGCGCAGCGCGCCGACACGCGCGCAGTCCATCATCGCGATCGGCGCGCCGGTGCTGTCGTCGTAGAGCGTGATGGTCGTGTAGTACCGCTTCGTGCTGCGATCGTGGCCGGGGTCGAACTTGTAGGAGGTCTTCATCGCGACCACGCGCCTGCGGCCGTCGCGGCCGAGCATGGCGTAGGCGACCGACCAGCCGTCCGGGTTCGCGACGCTGAGCTTGCGCGGGTTGTCCGAATCACCGGCGGCGAACGCCAGATACGCCTCTTCCACCGCGCGCACCACCGCGGCCGGCGTGATCGGCACGTCGGCGAGGTCGCTGCGGCTCAACACCCGCAGGGGTGTGCTTCGGTCACGCGTGCTCAAAGGGTCCTCGATCATGTCGTACCGCATCCCGCTCATCAGTGCCGCTCTCGACCGGCGAAGTGAGCGCCGCTCGGAACGGGGCTACGATTTGTTGCCCGTAGCCATTCTCATCCGCTTCCCCGGTCCGCCGCCGTCGTTCCGGAAGCCGGATGTTCACTCGCTTGAGCCACCGGTCGGTGCCGTCGTACCGTGCGGTGAACGGCACCCGGCCGTGCACGGCCACGTCGTTGTCCACCAGCAACAGCTCGCCGGGCTCGAGCGCGGCGGTCACGCAGACGCGTTCGAGTTCCGCGGTGAGCTGCTCGTAGGCAGCGCGGAATTCGGGATCGGCTTCCGCGAGCGGGGTGTACGCGGGGTCGTAACGCAGCGTCTGCTGGTCGGGTCCGCCCGCGCTCCACAGCGTCGGAATCGGCGCTGCGCAATACATTTCGTGGCCGTCACCGTAGGAGACGTCCGGCAGGATCGGCAGCGTGGGCGTGCTGAGCACGGCACGCTGCTCGGTGGACAGTTCGATCCGGCGCACCGACGAGACGGTGGTGCCGACCAGGTCCGGATTGCGCAGGCAGCCGAGCATCAGCAGGTGCGCGCGCCGCGGATGGAAGGCGTCCTCGGTGTGCGGGCTCAGCAGTACTCTGCTGCTGGCGCCGGACTGTTCGTGCTCGTGACCGGCCGCGGGGACGATGTTGTTGACCAACCGCCCGTCCTGCTGTCCCTGCCAGCCGAACGGCTCGCCCGCGCTGCGCGCGAGCAGCAGCATGACCAGGTCGAGTTCGAACGAGTGTGCGCGCAGCGCCGGATCACCGCTCCAGCGCGCCGCCTCGCGCCAGCTCGGCGGCGTCGGCCCGAGTTCGTTGTCCGACAGCGGAAGACGGCCGACGATGGCGGCTCCCGCCGCTGTGGCGGGCGGCCGCACGGCGTGACGCAGCTCGGCCGGGAGCTGCGCGGCGCCGGCATCGATCCGTTCGATCAGCGCCGGGTCTGCGAGCGTGCGCGCGGCGGCGGCCGGATCGGTGAGGGCGAGGTCGAGTGTGGCGGAGATCTCTCTGGCGAGTTCGCGCACCGCCCGGCCCGCCTCAGCGGAAAACTGGCGTCGTTCGAGATCTTGTTGGTGAAGCGTCTTACGTTCGGAGAGAACGCTTTCCACCGGAGGTCCCTTCTTCGCATCGGTTCGAAAAGCAGGGTGAACGATTAGTATGCGAAGGTAGCCCTTCCCATGGAGTGAAGCAAGGCTTACCTAAGCGCGTCGGCGAAAAAATAGCCGAATCGCATAACTTGGGTTGCGACTCGGGTGGTCGTCTACGGGTGCGCCGGGGCTTGTTTCGATGAGTTTGCGGGCGGTACGCCCCAGTGCTGCCGTTTTGGTGCCGCTACCGGCGAGTCGCGCAACCCATTAGGCTAGCCTGTCCTGATCAATACACTGAGTGCGGGTACCGCCGTGGGTTCGGTTCAGGAAGAGGGCAGCGCAATGGTTTTGAATCGACGGCAACTGCTGGGGTCTGGTCTCGGCGTCGGGGCGCTACTGCTGGTAGCCGCATGTTCCGACGGCACGAACTCCTCCGGGCCCGCGCGGCGCGGCGGCACGCTGCGCGTCGGCGCGCTCGGCACCGCGGCCCGCATCGAACGCGATCCGCACGCCAACCTCAGCAACGACAGCGACTTCCTGGTCACCTCGCTGGTCTACGACGCCCTCACCGTGCCGGGCGGAAACCCGAATGTCGCTGCGCGCCTGGCCACGCGCTGGGAGCCGGACGCCGATCGGCGGCGGTGGAGCTTCACGCTGGCCGAGAACGCGACATTCCACGACGGGTCTCCGGTGACGTCCGAGGACGTCGTGTGGTCGCTGCGCAGACTGCGCACGGTCGGCGGCGCCTCGAAGATGCCGGTGGCCGTGGAGGACATCACCGCAGACGGGCCGAACCGGGTGATCCTCACGGTGCCCGCGCCGAATACCCAACTGCCGCTACTGGTCCGGTTGATGACCTTCACGGTCAAGAAGGACACCACGGACTTCACCGAGGCGATCGGCAGCGGACCGTTCCGGTTGGAGTCCTACCACGGTGGCAACGCCCGGCTGGTGCGCAACGACCGGTGGCACGGCACACCGCCGCTGCTGGACGCGATCGAGGTCACCATGTTCGAAAGCGTCACCGCGCTGGGCAACGCGGTGCTCGGCGGGCAGATCGACTTCGCCTCCAACGTCGGCGCCATCGCCGGACGCACCGCCGAGGGACGCGGCGACCTGACGGTCGTTCGCCGCCCGAACGACACGATGCTCGGCGTGGCCATGCGAACCTCCGACGGTCCGTTCTCCGACGCGCGGGTACGCACCGCGCTGCGGCTGGGCGTCGACCGCAAAGCCCTGGTGAACCAGGTGCATTCGGGCTACGGGTCGGTGGCCAACGACATCCTCGGCACCGGCGACCCGCTCTACGACACCTCCATCGCCCAGCGCACCCGCGACGTGGACCGCGCGAAGGCGCTGCTGCGCGAAGCGAATTTCGACACCGGCCGCAGCTATCCGCTCGTCACCAAGGCGGAGGCCCCCGGCGAGGTCGAGTCGGCGAAGGTCATCGCCACCCAGCTCGCCGACATCGGCGTCCGGCTCGAGGTGGTCACCCAGGAGCCCAACGCCTTCTACGACCAGACCTGGCTGAAGGCGCCGCTGTACACGGTCTCCTGGGGCACCAACGACTCCACGCTCTTCTTCGCCAGCAATCTGCTCTCCAGCGGCTCCAACCGCAACGAAACGGCCTTCAAGGACGCGGCTTTCGACGCCGCCACCGCCAAGGCTTCCGCCGCGCGCAGCGATTCGGAGTACCAGCAGGCCGCCCAGGAAGTGCAGCGCATCCAGTACGAGCGTGGCGGCTACCTGGTCTGGGGTATGGCCGACGGCATCGATATCGCCTCCTCCCGGGTGCGCGAACTGCCCACCCTCGGCGGGTTCGCCCGGGTTCAGTTGGAAAGGGCTTGGCTGGCCGAGTGATCTCCTTCGCGCGACTCCTCTTGCGGCGCGTCATCCTGCTGGTGACGCTGCTGGCGTGCGTCTTCGTGGCGGTGGATCTGCTGCCGGGGAATACCGCCCGTGCCGTCCTCGGCCGGGAGGCCACGCCGGAGCAGATCGCGGCCAAAGAACACGAACTCGGCCTGGACCGCCCGCTGGCGATGCGGTTCCGGGACTGGATATCGGGTGTGGCGACCGGTGATTTCGGGCGTACCGCGCGCGGGCGGTCGGTCAACGACCTGCTCGTCGACAAGTTCCCGCCGACGCTGCTGCTCGGCGGACTCGCCCTGGCGCTGACCGTGCTCGCCTCCCTCGCGCTGGGCGCGTGGTGGGCGACCCGCCCGGGCAGTGCGGCGGCACGCGTATTGCAGCCGGCGACGACCACGGCGGTGGCGGTCCCGGAGTTCGTGATCTCGACGGTGCTGATCCTGATCTTCGCGCTGGCGCTCGGCTGGCTGCCCGCCGTCACCATCACCGACCGGTCCGGATTCCCGGCCGGGCCGCAAATGCTGGTGCTGCCGGTGCTCGCGCTCGCGTTGCCGCAGATCGGGTGGAACACCAGGGTGGTGCGCGCCGCCCTTTCCGACGCGGCGCTCGCGCCGCACGTGGAAAGCGCGGTGCTGGACGGACTTTCGACGCGGGTCGTACTCACTCGGCACGTGCTGCCCTTCGCGTTGCCGACGATCGTCGCCAGCTTCGCCACCACGGTGGGGATGGTGCTCGGCGGCGCCCTGGTGGTGGAGACCATCTTCAACTACCCCGGTCTCGGTGCGGTCCTGGCCGGTTCGGTGGCCGACCGCGACACCTCGGTGGTCGCCGCGGTGGTCGCGCTGTCCGGAGTGGTGATCATGGTCATGCTGGCCGCCGCCGACGGCATCCGTACCTGGTCGTTGCGGGGGCGGCGATGACCGTTTCCAGGGCGGTGCGCAGAACAAGGGCGACAGGCGCAGAGCGTCGGCGGGCGAAGCGCGGGCTGGGCCTGCTGACCGTCGCGCCCGCGCTGGTGGTCACCATGCTGTCGGTGCTCGGGCCGACACTGGCACCGCACGCCGCGCAGGAGGCGGTCGGCATACCGTTCGGTGATCCCGGCGACGGCGCGGTGCTCGGCACCGACCGGCTCGGCCGGGATGTGCTCAGCCAAGTGCTCTACGGCGGTTGGGGATTGCTGTTGCTGTCGGCTGTCATCGCGGTGGCGGTCACCGGTCTGTCGTGTGTGCTCGGCGCGGTCGCCGCCCTGCGTCCGCGCATCGGCGCGATGATCGAGCTGGGCACCGACTTGTTCATCCTGATCCCGGCGGTGCTGGGCATCCTGCTGGTACTGACTTCCTGGCCGGACGCGGGCAGCGTCGGACTCATCGTGGTGGCGCTGCTGTTCGGCGTGCCGTACTGCGCACGGATCTTCGCGGCGGCGGCCGCGGGGGTCGCGGCGTCCGGGTTCGTGGAGAGCGCGCTGGCCGCTGGCGAGCCGCTGCGGCATCTGGTCTTCCGGGAGGTGATCCCGAACATGCGCGAAGTCCTGACCACCCAGCTCGGGCTGCGTTTCGTGGCCGCGGTCTACCTCGTGAGCACGGCGTCCTTCCTGCAACTGCCCACCACGCTCGGTGCGAGCAACTGGGCGGTCATGGTGCGCGAGAACGCCTCCGGCATGCTGCTCAATCCCTGGGCCGTGCTGGCCCCGAGTCTTGCGATCGCGATCGTCGCGGTGAGTGTGAACCTGGCGGTGACGGCGTTCGGACGAGGGGTGCGGGAATGAACGACGACATTCCGGTGCACGACCTCGTCGCGGTCGAGAACCTGACCGTGCTCGCCGCGGACGGGCGGGAACTGGCCGGTCCCGCGACCTTCCGGATACCGGCGGGCACGGTCACCGCGCTCACCGGTCCGTCCGGGTCCGGCAAGACCACGGTGATGCGCGCACTGCTCGGCCAACTGCCTTCCACCGCGGCGCGGACGACCGGTTCGGCGTCGGTCGCCGGGCACGACGTGTTCGCGCTGAATCGCGACGCGCTGCGTCGTTTCCGGCGCAGGCACATCGCCTACGTGGGACAGGATCCGGGATCGGCGCTGAACCCACTGCTGCGCGTGCGCGCCCTGTTGCGCGAAGTGGCTCCGGACGCGTCCAAGTCCACCCTCACCGATACGCTGGCGCTGGTCGGCCTGTCGCCGGACTACCTGCACCGCCGCCCCGGGGAACTCTCCGGCGGTCAGCAGCGCCGCGTCGCCCTCGCCAGGGCGCTGATCCGCCGGACCGGCGTGCTGGTGCTCGACGAGCCGCTCGCCGGGCTGCACGGCGCCCTGCGCACCGACATCGCCGGACAACTCGCCGCACTGGCTCGGGAGCGGTCTACGGCGATCCTGCTGTCCGGGCACGACACCGCCCTCGTGCACTCGATCGCCGACGACGTCGTCGAACTCGGGGACGGTCGCCCGGCGTCATCGCCGATCGGTCCGGGCTCGGCGTCACGAACCGCCGTCTCCGCAGCGGTTTCCGATGCCGAATCAGGGCCGCGTGCGTCCGCGGCGGTTCGCGACGAGCCGAACGGCCGCGAGCGTTCACCTGCTACCGCGACGGACGATCGAGATGTCCTGCGCGCACGGGGAATCACCGCGTCCATCGACGGCCATCAGGTGCTTGCCGATATCGACCTCGCGCTCGGCGCGGGTTCGGCGCTCGCGGTGGTGGGCGCGTCGGGCGCGGGCAAGACCACGCTGGCGCGCGTCATCGCGGGTCTGCACGATCGCGCGAGCGGGTCGCTCACCCTGCGCGGCGAGCCGGTCACGGTCGGGCGGGGACGGCGTATCCGCTACGGCGCGGGCGGCATTCAGCTGGTCACCCAGAACCCCAGATCCGCGCTCAACCCGCGCCGCACGGTCGCGCAAACGCTGGGCCGCCCGCTACGGCGAATCGGCCGCGTCCCGCGCCGCGATCTCGCGCGGCGGATCACCGAGCTCCTCGCCGCGGTGGAGCTGTCCGCCGACCTGGCCGCCCGCTACCCGCACGAGCTGTCCGGCGGCCAACGCCAACGGGTGGCGCTGGCCCGAGCGTTGGCCGCCGACCCCGCCGTGCTCCTGTGCGACGAGATCACCTCGGCCCTCGATCACGCCACCGCGGCAGCGATCATGGCACTTCTGGACCGGATCCGGGCCGAGCACGACACCGCCCTGCTGATCATCACCCACGACATGGCGTTGGTCGCCGAATATTGCCCGAGGCTGCTCGTCCTCGATCACGGACGCATCGTCGAATCCGGCCACACCGGAACCGTTCTCGCCGCACCCGCGCACAACGCGACCAGTGAGCTGCTGGTCTGACCCGGGCCCCGCCGCCGCGGGGACAGTCATGCGCGCACCCGACACGCAGTGGACTCGATCACCCGCTTGCCGTGGGCACTCGCCGTCATCTGGATCATGGAAGGGGTGTTGCGAAAGACCGGCGCCTGCGCCGCCGTCGTGGTGATCCTCGGGCTCGCCGGTTGCGGGATCGACCGCACCCCCATCCCGGAGGGCATTCCGCCCGGCCCGGGCACCCCGCTGCCCGTGATCGACCTGGACGCTCCCGGACGCACGGCCGTCCAATTGCGTGGTTGGTCCGACGAACAGGCCGATCGGCTGGGTATCCCGTCGATCGCGCTGGAGGCCTACGGCTACGCGGCCGCCGTGATGACCCGGGCCCGTCCCGGCTGCGGCATCGCGTGGACCACGCTCGCGGGCATCGCGAGCGTGGAGAGCAAGCACGGCACCCATCGCGGTTCGGAGGTCGGCGACGACGGCTCGGTCCGCCCGCCGATCATCGGCATCCCGCTGGACGGCGCACCGGGCGTCGCGCGGATCGCCGACAGCGACGGCGGCGCGCTCGACGGCGATCCGGTGCACGACCGCGCCGTCGGTCCGCTGCAATTCATCCCGGAGACCTGGAAGCGCTGGGGCGTGGACGCCAACGGAGACGGCGTCGCCGATCCGCAGAACATCGACGACGCCGCGCTCACCGCGGCCCGGTACCTGTGCGCGAGCGGCGGCGACCTCACCTCCGAGCACGGCTGGCAGCGGGCGTTGCTCACCTACAACCAGTCGCGCAGCTACCTGCTGACCGTGCGTGACCGGGCCGCCAGCTACAGCGTCGGCCGCCGGGTGTGATCCGCCGGTCCCCGGAGTGCCGGTTACCCGCGGCGCGGCCGGGACGATAGGCTCGCAGCGCACGGCCCATCCCGTGAGACCTACCGTGTCAGCAGCCGAAGGAGTGTCGTTTTCGTGGCCATCATCGAACAGGTCGGAGCTCGCGAGATCCTGGATTCCCGCGGTAACCCCACCGTCGAGGTCGAGATCGCTCTCGACGACGGCACCCTGACCCGGGCGGCCGTGCCCTCCGGCGCGTCCACCGGCGAGCACGAGGCCGTCGAACTGCGCGATGGCGGCGAGCGCTACGGCGGCAAGGGCGTGCGCAAGGCGGTCGAGGGCGTGCTCGACGAGATCGCGCCCGCCGTGATCGGCTTGGACGCCGTGGAGCAGCGCACCGTCGATCAGGTTCTGCTCGACCTGGACGGCACCCAGGACAAGTCCCGCCTCGGCGCCAACGCGCTGCTCGGCGTTTCGCTGGCCGTGGCCCGCGCCGCCGCCGAGTCCTCGGGCCTGGAGCTGTTCCGCTACCTCGGTGGTCCGAACGCCCACGTGCTGCCCGTGCCGATGATGAACATCCTCAACGGCGGCGCGCACGCCGACACCGGCGTCGACGTCCAGGAATTCATGGTCGCCCCGATCGGCGCGGCGACCTTCAAGGAGTCGCTGCGCTGGGGCGCGGAGGTCTACCACGCGCTGAAGGCGGTGCTGAAGGCCAAGAGTCTGGCCACCGGCCTCGGTGACGAGGGCGGTTTCGCGCCCGACGTGGCGAGCACCAAGGCCGCGCTCGACCTGATCAGCGAGGCCATCGCCAAGACCGGCCTGAAGCTGGGCAGCGACGTCGCGCTCGCGCTCGATGTCGCGGCCACCGAGTTCTACACCTCGGGCAGCGGCTACAAGTTCGAGGGCGCCGTGCGCTCGGCCGAGGAGATGGCGCAGTTCTACGGCGAGCTGATCAACGCCTACCCGCTGGTGTCCATCGAGGACCCGCTGTCGGAGGACGACTGGGACGGCTGGGTCACCCTGACCGACCAGATCGGCGACAAGATCCAGCTCGTCGGCGACGACCTGTTCGTCACCAACCCGGAGCGCCTGGAAGAGGGCATCGCCAAGGGCGCGGCCAACGCGCTGCTGGTAAAGGTGAACCAGATCGGCACGCTCACCGAGACCCTGGACGCGGTGGAGCTGGCGCACCGCAACGGCTACAAGACGATGATGTCGCATCGGTCCGGCGAGACCGAGGACACCACCATCGCCGACTTGGCCGTCGCGGTCGGCAGCGGCCAGATCAAGACCGGCGCCCCGGCTCGCAGCGAGCGTGTCGCCAAGTACAACCAGCTGCTGCGCATCGAGGACGCGCTCGGCGACTCGGCGCGTTACGCCGGCGACGTGGCGTTCCCCCGCTTCGCGTTCGAAGGCTGACCCACGGTGCGAGCGGCGTGCCCCGCGGAGGTAGCCTGCGTGACCACGCAGGGCGCCGGGAGCGCCGCGAAGTAGAGACCGAGGCGTGAGATGACGGAGCGACGTGCGCGTGGGACCAGTCCGGCCGGACGCGGGGACCGCCGCACGTCGCGTGCCGCCAGATCACGTCCGGCCGACTCCGCGGCCAAGCGCGGCCGCAGGAGATCGGAGACCGCCCAGAAGCCGAAATGGCGCAGGAGCGCGTCGCGTTCGGCCGCCGAGCAGCACGACCACACTTTCCTCGGGCTCTCCACCGGCAAGGCGGTGATCCTCGCGATGGTGGTGTGCGGGCTCGCGCTCACCCTCGCCGTGCCGATGCGCACGTACTTCACCCAGCGCGCGGAGGCCGCGCAGCTGGCGCAGCAGCGCGAGGAACTGGAGGCGGATCTGGCCCGGTTGCGGGATCGCCGGGCCCAGCAACAGGATCCGGCCTACATCCGCACCGAGGCGCGGGACCGTCTTCGCTTGGTAATGCCCGGTGAGACCCCGTACATCGTGCAGGTGCCCGGCATCGAGGCGCCCGCCCCGCCGCCCGCGCCCACCAGAGCCAGGGAACCCGATCCCTGGTACACCGAATTGTGGCGCAGCATCTCCGAGCCGGGGCCTTCGCCTGCCGCCGCTCCGCCATCACAAGCACCGGAAGGACTGGAAGGACCCAGGTGAGCGCACCGAACGACCAGGATCTCGCGATCATCGCCGAGCAGTTGGGCCGTGCGCCGCGTGGCGTGCTCGCCGTCGCTTACCGCACCCCGGACGGGATTCCGGCCGTTGTGAAGACCGCGCCCCGGCTGCCGGACGGCACTCCCTTCCCCACCCTCTACTACCTGACCGATCCCCGGCTCACCGCGGAAGCGAGCAGGCAGGAATCCGCCGGTGTGATGCGTGAGATGACCGAGCGGCTCGGCGCCGACCCGGAGCTGGCCGCCGCCTATCGCGCCGCGCACCAGAGCTATCTGGCCGAACGGGACGAGATCGAATCGCTCGGCACGGATTTCACCGGCGGCGGGATGCCCGAGCGGGTCAAATGCCTGCATGTCCTGATCGCCCACGCACTGGCCAAGGGGCCGGGAGTGAACCCGCTCGGTGACGAGGCCGTGGCGCTGGCCGCCGAGCACGGCCTGCGCGGCACCGCGATCCCCGCCGACTGGCCCGCGTACCCGCCGAACGGCCCCGAGAGACTGGAGCACAGCGATGAGTGACCGGGTTGCCGCCGTGGATTGCGGCACGAACTCCATCCGACTGCTGATCGCCGACGTGCTCGGCGACGGCCGCCTGACCGACGTGCATCGCGAGATGCGGATCGTCCGTCTCGGTCAGGGGGTCGACGCCACGGGCTCGCTCGCGCCGGAGGCGATCGAACGCACCCGCGCCGCGCTGGCCGACTACGCTGCGCTGATGCGCGAGGCGGGCGTCTCCAGGGTGCGGATGGTGGCCACGTCCGCCACCCGGGACGCCGCCAACCGGGAGGACTTCTTCGCCATGGCCCGCGCCGAACTCGGCGCCGTGGTCGCGGGCGCCGAAGCCGAGGTGATCACCGGTGACGAGGAGGCGCGGCTGTCGTTCGCCGGCGCGATCGGCGAACTGTCGGAAGCGGCGGGTCCCTTCGTCGTGGTGGACCTCGGCGGCGGATCGACCGAGCTGGTGTTCGGCGACAGCGCCGGTGTGCGCGCCGCGTTCTCCGCGGACATCGGCTGCGTCCGGATCACCGAGCGGTGCCTGGCGGGCAACCCGCCGACCGCCGATCAGATCGCGGCGGCGCGCGCCTTCGCCACCGAACGGTTGACCGAGGCGTTCACTCACGTCCCGGTGGAGGGGGCGCACACCTGGGTCGGCGTGGCGGGCACGATGACCACCCTGGCCGCGGTAGCGCTCGATCTCCCCGAGTACGACTCGGGGCGGGTGCATCTCACCCGGCTGACCATGGATCAGGTGCACGAGGTCTGCGACCGCCTGATCGCCATGGACCACGATCAGCGCGCCGCGCTCGGCCCGATGCATCCGGGCCGGGTCGACGTGATCGGCGGCGGTGCGGTCATCACCGAAGTGCTCGCCGAGGAACTGTCTCGGCGCGCGGGCATTTCCGAGCTGGTCGTCAGCGAGCACGACATCCTCGACGGCATCGCCCTGTCCATCGCCTGACCGGCCGGGCCGCGTCCGGTCAGCTCCGGGGGGCGTTTCCGTCCAGCTTGATCTCGGCGTGCGTCTCGGCTGCGGCGCGAACCGCCGTGCCGGTGTGCGCGGCCCGGCGCGCCTTGCCGACCGCTATATCGGCGAGCCGGGAAAGCGATTCCTTGTTCCGCGGCACCAGAAGGACCTCTTGCAGCACGTTGGGCATCAACGTGCCGAGCCCCCGTTTCGCGTGCTCGTACATCCGGATCTCGGTTTCGCCGGGCACGGTCTCGACGAGTTCCAGACGGATCCACGCCGAGCCGAGGGGCGAGAACTTGGCCTCGAGTTCGAGCATGTGCGGCGGGTCCACCGAGACGACCTGCGTGGTGTCCTCCGCGGTGAACGGCCAGACTCCCACGCTGTAGCGGAGCTCGGAACCGGCGGCGGGCCATTCGTCGTCGACGTCTCGGATGTGCGTGGCGCCGACCACCCAGGCACAGAACAGCCAGCCGTCGGACAGGACGGCGAAAACCTGTTCCGGGGTCGTCGGCACGGTGATTTCCACGTGAACCATCAGCTCAGCGCTTTCTGGGTGCGGGCCGGGGCGGGTTTGCCTTGCGCTTGCGGGTTGCCCGATGCGGCGGTGGGCAAACCCTTCGGCGCGCCCGGGTTTCTCCTCTCGCCTGAACAGAACACACGAATCCTCCTCCGCACCGGCCGAGGTGCGATCTTCGTCGCATGATCGAAGCGACGACCTCGCGAGAATCAGTGCGGACACCGACCGTGTTCGGCCACCCGATCGGGCTGGCCAACCTGTTCGGCGTCGAACTCTGGGAGCGGTTCTCGTTCTACGGGATGGTCACCATCCTCGGGTACTACCTGTACTACTCGGCCACCGACGGCGGTCTGGACTTGGCCAAGGACACCGCCGTCGGCATCGTCGGCGCCTACGGCGGCCTGGTCTACCTGTCCACCGTGCTGGGCGGCTGGATCGCCGATCGGTTGCTCGGGATGGAACGCACCCTCTTCTACGGCGGCGTGGTCGTCATGGCCGGGCACATCGCCCTGGCCGTGCTGCCCGGCCTGTCCGGCGTCGGGGCGGGGCTGGCGCTGGTCGCGCTCGGCAGCGGCGGCTTGAAGGCCAACGCGTCCTCGCTGCTGGGCACCCTCTATCCGCAGGGTGACGCCCGCGCGGCCGGTGGATTCACGCTGTTCTACCTGGGCATCAATCTCGGCGCGTTCACCGGGCCATTGCTCACCGGCCTGTTGCAGACCCGCCTGGGTTTCCACTACGGCTTCGGTGCGGCCGCGATCGGCATGGCGTTCGGCCTCGCCCAGTACGCGATGTTCCGCCGCAATCTCGGCACGCACGGCCGCAGGGCGCCCCACCCGCTCGCGCCCGGAGCCGCCGTGCCGATCAGCGCCGCGCTGGCCGCCGCCGCGGTGCTGATCGCGGTGGTGTGGATGACCGGCGTCGTGACGCTGGACAATCTGCCCGAAGTGACGACGGGCGTCTTGGTCGTCGCGTCGGCCGGGTACTTCACACTGCTGCTCACCAGCGCCGAGGTCACGCCGTCCGAGCGCGGCCGGGTGCGGGCGTTCCTCCCGCTGTTCCTGGCCAACGCGGTGTTCTGGTCGCTGTTCAAGCAGATCTTCACCGTGCTGGCGGTCTACTCCGACGAGCGGATGAACTGGACGATCCTGGGCTGGACCGCGCCTTCGAGCTGGATCGGATCGATCCAGCCGGTCTGGGTGCTGCTGCTGTCGCCGTTGTTCGCGCTGCTGTGGACGAGACTGGTGCGGCGCGCCCCGAGCACTCCCCGGAAATTCGCGCTCGGCGTGATTGGTATGGGAGTGGCGTTCTGGCTGTTCGTTCCCATGTCCGGCACCACGGGACGCGCCGTGCCCGCCCTGCTCGTGCTGGCGATCATGGCGGTGTTCGCGATCTCCGAACTGCTGCTGTCGCCCATCGGGCTTGCGGTGACCACCCAACTCGCACCGGAAGCTTTCCGGGCTCAGATGATGGCACTGTACTTTTTCTCGGTTGGTATCGGAACGTCGATGTCGGGTAGCTTGGCCCGGTTCTATGACCAGGGCCATGAGTTCGCCTACTTCGGCATCACCGGGACGGTCGTGGTGTGCGCGGGGCTGATCGTCGCCGCCATCGCACCATGGATCAGCAAGTTCATGGCCGGCGTGCATTGACCCGCCGTATGGGTACAGAACAAACGCACAGCAGCACGAATGAAGGAGTACGCGTGACGACCAACCCCGGGCCACAAGCCGAACCGGCGGGTGACGTCTCGCCTCGGTGGGGCGATCTTTTCCGCACCAAGTCCGTCGAACAGTCGATCCGCGACACCGACGAACCCGACTCGAAACTACGCAAGGACCTGACCGCCTGGGATCTCACCGTCTTCGGCGTCGCTGTCGTGGTCGGCGCGGGCATCTTCACCCTCACCGCACGCACCGCGGGCAACGTCGCGGGACCGTCGGTCTCGCTCGCCTTCGTGTTCGCCGCCATCGCCTGCGGGTTGACCGCGCTCTGCTACGCCGAGTTCGCCTCCACCGTGCCGGTCGCGGGTAGTGCCTACACCTACTCCTACGCCACCTTCGGCGAACTCGTCGCCTGGATCATCGGCTGGGACTTGATCCTGGAGTTCGCGCTCGCCGCGGCGGTGGTGGCCAAGGGCTGGTCGCAGTATCTCGGCGAGGTGCTCGGCACCACGTCCCCGATCGTGCACATCGGCTCGGTGAGTTTCGACTGGGGCGCGGTCCTGCTGATCACCGTGCTCGGTGTGCTGCTCGCGACCGGCACCAAAGTGTCCTCGCGGGTATCGGCCGTGGCGGTCGCCATCAAGCTGGGCGTGATCGCGTTGGTGCTGGTCGTCGGCCTCACCTACTTCAAGTCATCGAACCTCTCGCCGTACATCCCGCCGTCGCAGCCCGGTGAAGAAGGCGAGGGCTTGCGGCAGTCGCTGTTCTCCTATCTGACCGGCGCCGGGCACACCGACTTCGGCTGGTACGGCCTGCTCGCCGCGGCCAGCCTGGTGTTCTTCGCGTTCATCGGCTTCGACGTGGTCGCCACGACGGCCGAGGAGACCCGTAACCCGCAGAAGGCGGTGCCCCGCGGCATCCTCGGCTCGCTGCTGATCGTCACGGTCCTCTACGTCGCGGTCTCGCTCGTGCTCACCGGCATGGTGCCCTACACCGAGCTGTCCGGTGGCGACGCGACGCTGGCGACGGCGTTCGGCATCCACGGAGTGACCTGGGCGAAGAACATCATCTCGATCGGCGCCCTCGCCGGGCTCACCACGGTGGTCATGGTGATGTACCTGGGGCAGACCCGGGTGCTGTTCGCGATGGCGCGCGACGGGCTGATGCCGCGCAAGCTCGCGCACACCGGCAAGAACGGCACGCCGGTCCGCGTCACCGTGATCGTCGGCGTGGCCTGCGCGGTGCTGGCCGGGTTCGTGGACTTCGGCACGTTGGAGGAGATGGTCAACATCGGCACGCTGTTCGCGTTCGTGCTGGTTTCGGTGGGCGTGCTCATCCTTCGGCGCACCCGCCCCGACCTGCCGCGCGGCTTCCGGGTTCCGCTGGTGCCGTTGGTTCCCGTGCTCGCGGTGGTGTCGTGCCTGTGGCTGATGCTGAATCTGTCCGTGGAGACCTGGCTGCGGTTCCTGGTGTGGATGGCGATCGGCTTCGTCGTCTACTTCGCCTACTCCCGGCGCAACTCCCTGCTCCGCAAGACCCCGGCCACTTAGTCGCGCACGCCCTGTTCGGCTTCTCGCCTGTCGGCGGATAGCCTGACGCGGTGTCGCAGCGTGAGTTGGTTGTTCTCGGAACCGCGAGTCAGGTGCCGACGAAACAGCGAAACCACAACGGGTACCTGCTCCGGTGGGACGACGAGGCGATCCTGTTCGATCCCGGTGAGGGTACGCAGCGGCAGATGACCTATGCCGGTGTCACCGTCACCGGGCTCACCCGGATCGCCATCACCCATTTCCACGGCGACCACAGCCTCGGGCTGGCGGGAGTGGTGCAGCGGATCAACCTCGACCGGGTACCGCATCCGGTCGACGTCTGCTTCCCGGCGTCGGGCGCCGCCTACTACGACCGCCTGGTCAACGCGACGTCCTACTATCACCGCGCCGAGTTGCGTCCGCGCCCGGTCACCGGGCCCGGCCCCGTCGACCTACCCGGCGCGCCGTTCACGGTGACGGCGGTCCCGCTCTCCCACCCGGTGGACACCTTCGGCTATCGGCTCAGCGAGCCGCCCGGCCGGCGAATCCTGCCGGATCGGTTGCGTGCCTTGGGGATGCGTGGCCCGATCATCTCCGAACTGCAACAGCGCGGCACTGTCGAATTCCGCGGTCGCACCGTCAGCCTGGACGAGATCAGCGAGCCACGGCCCGGCCAGAGCTTCTCCTTCGTGATGGACACCCGCTTGTGTCCCGGCGTCGAGGAACTCGCCGCCGACGTCGACATGCTCGTCATCGAAGCCACCTTCCTGGACGCCGACGAGCACCTGGCCATCGAATACGGCCATCTCACCGCGGGACAGGCAGCGCGGGCGGCCGCCGACGCGGGAGTCCGCACCCTGGTACTCACCCACTTCTCCCAGCGTTACCGCGACCTCGACGAGCACTGGGCGGAAGCGGCAAAGTACTTCTCCGGCGAGATCCACATCGCCACCGATCTCGCCCGAATCCCGCTGCCGCCCAAGCGCTGAGGCGCCGCGCCGATATTCGCCACGCCGAGTTGGCCCGCGGACGCTAACACCAGCTCGCCGCTACCGATCTAGTTCTCTGGGACGCCTGCCAACCCCGGGCGAGAAACAACCGCCTCCGGCGCCGGTCACCCGACCGCCCGCCCGGCACCCGGCAACGGCCGACGCCCCGCCACCCCGACGAACTGTCGGAATTCCGGTACAGCCGTACGACTCGGTACGCTGTCCCGGACGCCCCCATAGCCCAATTGGCAGAGGCAGCGGACTTAAAATCCGCCCAGTGTCGGTTCGAGTCCGACTGGGGGCACCGAAGCCTGGCGGTCCGGCGGCGACACGAGGGCCTGCGGCCGACTACGACTGCACGATCAGGCGATCGGGTGCCGCGCCGGTGTCCAGCCATGCCGAAGCGATTTTTCCGGCTACGGCTCGGTACAGCATGTCATCGGGAGCGTTCTCGCGCGCAATGGTCTGTCGGGCTTTGTTCAACAGCAGGGTCTGTTCGACTCCGTGTATGTCTCGGTAGAGGTACCGAACCTGCTGATCGTCTTCGTCCAGCTTCTCGATCTCGGCGTAGAGAGCCATGCATTTCAAACGGTGTGCACCAGAGTAAGCCCGCGACGCGGGAGGAAGTGCCTACGCGGCCTCAGCGGGAAAGGCCGTGTGCTCGGGCGATGACGCGCTCCATGACCGTGCGGGGGAGAAGGCGGCGGAGGGCGAAAAGGGCCGGCGCGTTGCTGCCTACCGCGTAGAGAGGTTGGGGTCGGTCGGCTTCGATCGCTCCGACGATCGTGGTTGCGACCTTTTCCGGGGTGATGCCTTTCGCCTGCTTCTCATCGAGTTCCGCCATGAACGTTGTGAAATCGGCGGTGTGCGGGGAGCCTTCGGCGAGGTATTTGGTGCGTCGTTCGCGCAGGCCGGTATCGATCTGACCGGGTTCGACGGCGGTTATCCAGACGCCGAAGGGGGATTCCTCGAAGCGAGCGGCGACCGCGAAGCCGCGCAGTGCCGCCTTGGTGGCGACGTAGGAGGAGCGATAGGGCATCGGGAAGCTGGCGAGCATCGACCCCACCATCACGACGCGTCCGTACCCGCGTTCCCGCATGCCGGGCAGCACCGCTCTGGTCAAAGCGACCGGACCGAGCACGTTCAGCTGGAACAGTCGCTCCACGGCATCGGTGGGCAGTTCGGACAGCGGACCCGCTTGGCTTTCGCCCGCATTGTTGACCAGCGCGTCCACCGGGCCGAGACCGGCCGCGAACGTCTCGATCGAAGCCGGATCGGTGAGGTCGAGCGCCCGGTACTCGACGCCGGGCACAACGGCGTCGGCACCGATGGCGCCGGGATTCCGGCTGGTTCCGATCACCCGATAGCCTTTCCCGGCCAGCGTGGCGGCCGTAGCCTTTCCTATTCCGGACGACGCACCGGTGACTACGGCGAGGCGGGACATGAGACTCCTTCCGAGGCGATGTGCTGACGATATCGTCAACTTCATTTCCGTGCTACCCGGGAGTACGTTCGCGCCGCCCGCGGTTGCCGATCGGGGCGCTGCGGAACCGAGGTCGCGTCCAGCGAGACGTGGGCGCACACCGTCACTCGGGGCCGCTCGGCGGCGGGAAACAGGAGTACAACGTGTGGTGGCGGCTCGGGGATAGCCCATTGAATTCTCCATGGCGGGTTCCGGGCTGGAAGTGTCGCTCCTGTGGCACCGCATCTGCCGTCATCCGGACCGTTGGCGGGCCGCTGAGCTGGGCGGACGAGAGTTCGCCCGGGGTGTGAGATACGCACCGGCACAGCCGGAATCGTTCACCAGCGGGAAGTTCTCGCGGATGTCGGCGGCCGAAAGTTGGGGCTAGTGTTGGCCGGCGCGGTGCAGGCCGGAGACGCTGCCGCGTTACCCCCGACGCCGAGGAGACTGTGGTGGTTGTCGATACCGTCCGTGAGGAACAGGCGATTCGTCAGATGACGGAGCGGCTGGTCGAAAACTACACCGAGACTTACCCTCCGGAGCATATCGAGAGCACCGTGGGCGCGGCCCGACAGAAGTTCGAGGGCCGCCCGGTGCGCCAATTCGTGCCGATCTTGGTCGAGCGGTTGGTCCGGCGCGAGCTGGAGAAGTCGCCCGAAGCGGAAGTTCAGCCCGCGACGGTCGCGTTGGACGATTCCACCGAGCCCGCCGCGACCGCGCCGAGGAAGATGCCGGACTTGCGTGAGTTGTGGTCGTCGAAGAAGCGATTCGCGCCGTACGCCGTGGGGGCCGTCGTCATCTTGACGGTGATTGCCGTAGTTCTGGCTGTGCGGCAACCCGCTGCCGAGGCACCCGCTGCCGCTGCCGCTCCCGCTCCCGCCGCGCCGCTCACGGTGGTCCGCGGTGTGGTGGGATCGGAGAAGATGCCGTTCTTCCAGGACTCGAAGGTAATCGACGCGCTGGCGCGCAACGGAGTGCGCGTCGAGGTCGAGTCCGCGGGATCGCGCCAGATCGCCACGTCCGTCGATCTCGCGAGATTCGACTTCGCTTTCCCGTCCAGTGAGCAGGCGGCCGAGCGAATTCAGCGGCAGCGCAACGTGACCGCGAAGTACACGCCGTTCTCCTCGCCGATGGCCATCGCGACGTTCACGCCGATCACCGATCTGCTCGCCAAGGCAGGAGCGCTGCGCCCTGGGCCGGTGCCGACGCTCGACCTGCGCCGCTACCTCGATCTGGTGCGCAGCGGCACACGCTGGGACGAACTTCCCGGCAACACCGCATACCCCGTGCGCAAAAACATCCTGATCTCGACCACCGACCCGCGCAGCTCCAACTCCGCCGCGATGTATCTGGCCGCGGCGAGCTACGTCGCGAACAACAACACGATCGTGCAGGGTCCGGCCGCCGAGCAAGCCGTCCTGCCCGCGGTGTCACGACTTTTCGTCGGCCAGGGCTACACCGAGAACACCACCGAGGGACCGTTCAACAACTACCTCGCCACGGGTATGGGTCCCACACCGATGGTTTGGATCTACGAGGCGCAGTACGTCGAGGCCACCATGCGCGGGCAAGTCGACCCCGAGATGACGCTGCTGTATCCCTCCCCGACGGTGTTGTCCCGGCACACGCTGGTGCCCTTCGGCACGACGGGTGACCAGCTGGGCCGCCTGCTGTCCACCGACCGGGAGTTGCAGCGGCTGGCCGCCGAGCACGGCTTCCGCACCAACGACGGCGCCCAGTTCGCGAAGGTCGCCGCCGAACGCAACCTACCGGTGGCCGCGGACTTGCTCGACGTGGTCGCGACCCCGACCTACGACACCCTGGAGCATCTGCTCGACGGAGTCACCAAGTCCTACAACTGAAGCCGCTGGTGCGCCCGCACTCGCGTTTCGGCGAAGCCGATCCGGGCATTCCGTTCGCATGAGATACCGGTTGACGGGCCGGTATCGCGGCGGGAGGAAGCACAGTGACAGCGGACGACGGGCCATGGGAGATCCCCCCGCTCGATGACGCTCCGGACATCGCGCGCGATCCCGCGCCGCAGCCGGGAGCGACGATGGCCGACACCAGGAATTGGCCGGGGTACGGGTTGCTGCTGGCAGCGGCGGCGGCCGCGATAGCCGCCGCGGTGCTCGCGGGCTGGGGGCTGGCCCGTCTGTCGGTCGTGGCGGCGATCATCACCGTTGTCTTCCTGCTGATCGGCGTCGGCCTGATCGTGCTGGAGCAGGTGCGCGGCCGAGCGAACGCCCGCAGGAGCAACGAACAACCCGCCACTGCGCCGGGGAACTGAGATCGCTCGGTCCGGTCGGCGGAACATCTACCAGAACGAACGCCGATCGGCCTCGACTGCTGCTGCGCGGACGCTCATCGATGGCGACGCTGGACGCCCGCAGTCGAATTCGCGTTCAGACGCAGAAATCGCTTTCAACCCCGGTGCGCCGCACTGACTACCGGCAGGAGTCGTGGCGGACTACCGGGTCCCGTGTCCCTCGCACGCTGCCAGCGCCGTGTTCTTGGTGGCGTTGAAGCGGTCGATCACCGCGTTCAGGGTGTCGGTGTCCGCGCGGCGGTCCAGCGTGTCGGCGAGGGCGTTCGTGTCGTCGCGATAGGCGCGCAGCGGGGTGGCGACCGCGGAGGGCACCTCCTTCGTCACGTTCTGGTCGACGGAGCGCGCATTGTTCCGCAGTGTCGTGACAGCGGTGTCGGCTTTGCCGTTCGTATCGGGATCGTTGCGGCCTCTGGCATTGCTGGCATCGATGTAGTCGTTGAATGCCCGCACCGAACTGCCGTTGGCGCTGAGGAAGGCGTCACAAGCCGTTCTGGTCGCCCGTTCGACGGCCGCCGCCCGTGACGACGAGGCGGCGGCCGAGGAGGAGGTGACCTCCGAGGCGTACGCGGCCAAATCGGTCCGGTTCACCTGTGCCGAACCGGAAACTTGCTGTGCGCAGGCGCCGATCACCAGCACGCCGGCCGTGGTGGCCATCGCGGCGGCCAAGAGGCCAGCGCGTTCGAGTCGTCGCATGTCGGTCCCTCGCTCCCCTCGGAAGTCCGGCCGGGACGGATGAACAGAGCCGGACGATACGACGGTACGTCGTGTGGGCGGGCGATGACCACCCGCGCCGACATCGATGGTCAACCGATATCGGCGCGGGCGCGGCTCAGCCCTGGCCGAGCATGGCGCGCATCTGTTCGATCTCCGACTGCTGGGCGGCGATGATCGTGCGGGCGAGCGCTTTCGCGTCGGGGTTCGCACCGTCGGCCAGTTCGGTTTCGGCCATGGCGATCGCGCCCGCGTGGTGCTCGATCATCATGGTCAGCCACTGGCGATCGAAGTCCGGACCGGACGCCGCTCGCAACGCCGCCATCTGTTCGGCGGACATCATGCCGGGCATACCGTGGCCGCCGTGCCCCTCGCTCGCGGCGGGGGCCTGCTTGCCGAAGCTCTCCAACAGATCGGTGATCTGCCGCATCTCCGGAGCCTGTGCCTGCTCCACCTTCGCGGCCAGCGCACGCAACTGCTGGTTGTCGGTGTGACTCGGCACCAGTGCCGCCATCTCGACGGCCTGGGCGTGATGCGGATACATCATTTGCAGGAACATCACGTCGGCGTCGTTGTACTCGGCGCTCGCCGGGACGCTCGTGGCAGCCGAGGTGGTCGTCGACGTGTCGTGTTCGGTGGTGTGCCCGGTGTCGGCGTCACCGCAGCCGGTCAGGCTCACCGCTGCTGCCGCGGTGAGGGCGAGAATCGTGCGGGTACGGGTGATGAACATATGGTCGCTCCTTGCGAAGTCTGTGAGGGAGTTGAGGCGACGCCGCGACCGTGGTTCGGACGCACGGCGGCGGCGAAGGTGTCAGATCCGCAGAATCGCCAGTTCGGCCAAGGTGAGCACGGTCCACGGCGGCGGTCGCTCCCGCCGGGGCCGCCAGTGGCGCGGTCGCGCCGCACCGCTGCCGGGACGATCGACCGCAATCCGGTAGAGCAGCACCAACGCGGCCAGCGCCAACAGGGCGACCAGGATGAAGACGCAGCCGTGCAGTCCACTGTGCGCGCCGTCGCACCCGCCGCCCGCACATGGCATGTCGTCTACCGGGCTCATCGCCACGGCGACCGAGCGCGCGGCCACGGCCCACGACTTTGTGGCGGCGCCGCCCGAGATGGTTCGCGTGAGCCGGGAGCTGCCCGCTGCGGCTGCCGTGGTCCCAGCGCTGCCGAAGGAATCGGCGCTTCCGGCTTGCGTCCGGTCCTGCGGCTGGAGGTGACCGTGGCGAGTGGGGGAGCCCTCATGAGTCGGGACTGCCGCGATCCTGTGGTGCGGTGAAGTCTCGACGCCGCCGGAAGCGTGATGGGCGGGACCGGTCGGTGCGCCCGCAGCCCGCCCGGGTTCGTCGAGCATCGCTTCGGCGACAGGGGCGGCCTGTGCGCCAGACGCATGGACGTGGCCGGAGGCCGCGAAGACGGCCGAGTGCATGGCGACGATCCCGGCGAGTAACACCAGCACTGCGAGGAGCTGGAAGTGCCGGGCGAGCCCGGCGGTGTGCAGGATGCGGCGTTCGACCACGAGTGCCGAGTCTAGCCGCCGCCGGACCGGCGCGGCGGAGATACCCCTTCGGCGTACCAGTATCTAGGAATTCGCGATGTCGACGACCAGCCGGGTCGGATTGGACAACGTGCTCACCGTGAAGCCGGGCCGGTCGGCTTGCACGCCGATGAACGACTGTGTGACGCCTTCGAACACCGTCGTCCGGTAGACGCCCGCGATGCCGGGAACCGCAGGGTCGACGGCGGGGTCCGGCCCCTCGTACGGCGTCACGCCGCTGTCGAACGGGTAGGCCGAGCCGAGGATGCGCACCTCCAGAATCGACCGGCCCGCCACGTCCACGGGATTGCCGCTGCCTTCCTGCACGGCGCGGTCGGTGTAGCGGACGATCCAGCCGGGCGTGCCGACCCCGCCGAGGTCGTAGACCACGCGATCGAAGCCGGGCTGACGGCCCAGGCGGACATCGGTCACCGTGAGCGCGGCGTCAGCGGACGCCTTGCCCTGTTTCGGTCCAGCGTCCTGTGGGGCCGGGGCCTGCGGTGACGGGGCTTGCGCGACGGCGGCCGACGTGCCGGTGATCGAAGCGACCGGGGCGCCCGGTGTCGGATCGCTATCACCGCAGCCTGCGAGCAGTGCCGTCGCGACGGCGACCACGAGCACCATCCTGTTGCGCATGGCTCGATGCTACTCAGCCGAACGCGTCTGATGGCGTAATCGCGAGAGTGTTGCGGCTGATTCGCCATCAGCGGGCAGCGAAAGGGGTGCGCACGTGGGTGATTGCAGACCGTCTGGTCGGCCGGTCGGGCATGCCTATTGCTAATCGATTGCTGTAGCGAACGTTCGGCGCACGAGCTCCTGGCGCACGGGTTCGGTGACCTCCCGGTCGCGGATCGTCCCTTCCGTGGACCCGAATGGGCCGGATACCAGCTGCTGTGCGAGTGTCCGGATTACGGTTGCCCGGCAGCGGTTTCAGGAAGATCCGGGGGTTGTCCGCGTGCGGTGGTCCGCTTATCGATACCTGCGCGTCGAAGGCGTCCGGTTGTGGCCGGGCCGAGTCCGCTGGTCAGGTCTAGAGTCCACTGGTGAGGCAGACGATCTCGCGAATGGCGTGCTCGCTCCTGGAAGGTGTCGGCCAGATGACCGGTGGAGTTCCCGTCGCGCCGGTGATGACGATCGGGCGCGTGATCCGTTGGGCTGTCGAGTCGGTACGGGTCGGGAGTCGTCGTCGCGACTGCCGTGCGTGGTGTTCGCGAAATCGCCTGTCGCGGCTCGCTTCAGGAAGTGGCTCACCTCTTCCGCGGTGCGACGGAATTGATTGGGCGGGGTGGGCGTGACCGCTGGGCAACGATCTAGCACACTTGAGGCGTGGGAAATGTCGAGGACGTACTGAGCCGGCTGCGGCGGTATCCGGACGTGGAGGCGCTGAACCTCTACGCCGTGGATGCCGCTGATCGGTTGATCCTCGACGTCGCGGCCGACGCCCTGGCGACTGTGGATAACGGACAAGTAGCCGTCATCGGTGACGCCTATGGCGCGCTGACGCTCGGCGCCATCGCGGGGCATGATCTGCGCGACGTCCGAGTACATCAGGATCTGCTCACCGGCGAACTCGCGCTCGCCAACAACGCCCGCGCGGCCGGGCTGGCGGATCGCTACACCGCGCACCCGCTCGGTGCCGGATTGCTGCGAGGTGTCCAGGTGGTCCTGCTCCGCCTGCCCCGGGTGCTGGCCGGGCTGGCCGAGGCCGCCGACGCGATCGCGCGCTACGCCGATCCGGCGGTCGAGGTGTTCGCGGGTGGCCGGGACAAGTATCTGACCAAGTCGATGAACGACGTCCTGGCCCAGTCTTTCTCCGAGGTGCGCGCCAGCCGCGGCAGGCAGAAGTCACGGACCCTGCTGGTGACCGGGCCCAAACCGGTCGCGGACAAGCCGTTTCCGGTGCGCGATCGGTTGGAGGAACTGGGTCTCGACGTAGTCGCGCACGGTGCGGCTTTCTCCGGTGCGCGCTTGGACATCGGCACCAGATTCCTGCTCGATCACCTGCGACTGATGAAGCCCGACGCGCGGGAGGCCATCGATCTCGGCTGCGGCACCGGCATCCTGGCCGTCACGCTGGCCACCGCACGGCCGGGAATCAAGGTGACCGCCACGGATCAATCCGCCGCCGCGGTCGCATCGGCGCGGGCCACCGCCGAGGCGAACGGGGTCGCCGACCGGGTGTGCGTCGTGCGCGACGACGCCATGTCCTCGGCCGCGGACAACAGCGCCGATCTGGTGCTGTGCAACCCGCCGTTCCATATCGGCGCGGCCGTGCACACCGGATCGGCGATCAAGATGTTCGCCGAGACGGGTCGGGTGCTGCGCCCCGGCGGGGAATTGTGGACGGTGTACAACTCGCATCTCAACTATCGGGCGGTGGTCGAACGGATGGTGGGCCGGACCGAGGTGATGGGGCGCAACCGGAAATTCACGGTGACTCGTTCGGTGCGTGGCTTGCACGACCCGCGGCAGCGGTAGAGTCCGAATTGTCTGGCTCCGTGAGTGTCCCCCCGGGAACTCACGACAGATGACAAACGTTGGAAAGGGCAGTTGGATATCGAGTAACTGAACTCGATGATCAGCGGCAACGACTCCAGAAAGGGACGCCGTTCATGCGTACCACGAGCAATCCGGTTTTCAGGAACCTGCCCAGGCAGGAGGGCGGTGGATACGCCAACTTCGGTTCCGGTGTGACCGCCGCGGGACAGTTCGGCAACCAGTACGGCCAGCAACCCCAGCAGTACGGCCAATATCCGCAGCAGTACCAGCAGGCTCCGCCCACCACGCGGGCGATGACCATCGACGACGTGGTGACCAAGACGGGCATCACCCTCGCGGTGCTGGCCCTGTCCGCGATCGTCTCCTACGGCCTCACCAACGCGAACACCTCGCTCGCGCCGCTGTTCGTGATCGTCGGCGGCCTGGTCGGTCTGGTGCTGGTGCTGATCGCGACCTTCGCGAACAAGATGGACAACCCGGTGCTGGTGTTGTCCTACGCCGTCGCCGAGGGCCTGTTCCTCGGTGCGCTGTCGTTCATGTTCACCAACGTCGAGTTCGGTGGAGTCGGCGGTAGCGCGCTGATCGGTCAGGCCGTGCTCGGCACGTTCGGTGTCTTCGCGGGCATGCTGGTGGTCTACAAGACCGGCGCCATCCGGGTGACGCCGCGATTCACCAGGATCATCGTCGGCGCCATGATCGGCATCCTGGTGCTGGCGCTGGGCAACGTGGTCGCGAGCTTCTTCATCGACGGCGGTCTCGGCCTGCGCGACGGCGGCCCGCTGGCGATCGTCTTCAGCCTGGTGATCATCGCCATCGCCGCGTTCAGCTTCCTGCTCGACTTCGACGCCGCCGATCAGCTGATCCGCGCGCAGGCTCCCGAGCGGGCGGCCTGGGGCGTCGCCCTCGGCCTCACCATCACCCTGGTGTGGCTGTACGTCGAGATCCTGCGGCTGCTGAGCTACTTCCAGAACGACTAGCCATCCAACGAAAGGACGGTCGCCGGGTTTCCCGGCGACTGTCCTTTTCGTATGGAGGGGTCAGCTCAAACGCTCGATGACCATCGCCATGCCCTGGCCGCCGCCGACGCACATGGTCTCCAGACCGAACTGCTTGTCGTGGGTCTGCAGGTTGTTGATCAGCGTGGTGGTGATCCGGGCGCCGGTCATGCCGAACGGGTGGCCCAGCGCGATCGCGCCACCGGAGACGTTCAGCTTGTCCTCGTCGATCTTCAGCTCTCGCGCCGAGCCGAGCACCTGCACCGCGAACGCCTCGTTGATCTCGACCAGGTCGATGTCGTCGATGGTCTTGCCCGCCAGCGCCAGCGCGCGCTTGCACGCCTCGATCGGGCCCAGCCCCATGATCTCCGGCGACAGGCCCGACACGCCGGTGGACACGATTCGCGCCAGCGGCGTCAGTCCGAGCTCCTCGGCCTTGGTGTCGCTCATGACGACCAGCGCCGCCGCGCCGTCGTTGAGCGGGCAGCAGTTGCCCGCGGTGACGGTGCCGTCCGGGCGGAAGACCGGCTTCAGCGCGGAGACCGCCTCGTAGGTGACGCCGGCGCGCGGGCCGTCGTCCTTGCTGATCACGGTGCCGTCCGGCAGCGTCACCGGAGTGATCTCCCGCTCGAAGAAGCCGTTCTTGATCGCCTCCTCGGCGCGGTTCTGCGAGCGCACGCCCCAGCGATCCTGGTCTTCGCGGGTGATGCCGGTGGAGGTCGCGACGTTCTCGGCGGTCTGTCCCATCGCGATGTAGACGTCGGGGATCAGGCTGTCCTCACGCGGGTCGTGCCAGATGCCCGCCCCGCCCTCGGCGGTCTTCGCGGTGCGCTCCTGCGCCGCGGCGAACAGGGGGTTCTGCGTGTTCGGCCAGCTGTCGGCCGATCCGTTCACATACCGCGACACGGTCTCCACACCGGCGGAGATGAATACGTCGCCCTCGCCCGCCTTGATCGCGTGGAACGCCATCCGGGTGGACTGCAGCGACGAAGCGCAGTAGCGGTGCACGGTGGTGCCGGGCACGAAGTCGTAGCCGAGCTGTACGGCGACCACGCGGGCGATGTTGAAGCCCTGCTCACCGCCCGGCGAGCCGCAGCCCAGGATCAGGTCGTCGATCTGGGTCGGGTCCAGGGCAGGCACCTTGTCGAGCGCTGCCCGCACAATCTGCGTGGTCAGATCGTCGGGCCGCAGGTCGACCAGCGAACCCTTGCGGGCACGGCCGATCGGGGAGCGCGCGGTCGAAACGATGACGGCCTCAGGCATGAGGACTCCTTGGGTCGGACGGTTCTGACGAACCCCTGTGCTGGTTACTCACGGGTTCGTATCGAATCTACGTCCCGCCGTGGAGTACCGGAAGCGGGTGTCCCGCCCAGCGCGTCCATCAACACCGGCAGCAACCGCGCCGCGGCCAGCTCGTAACCCGCCGCCGACGGATGGAAGCCGTCGGCGGCGAAAAGGAGTTCGGGCGCGGCCCGGAACTCGGGGGCGAGCAGGTAGCCCACACGCACCGGGTGTCCGCCCGCGACCGTCGTCGCCACGTGCTGCGCCTTGGCCAGCCGCACGCTCCAGTTGTGCACGACGGTGCGCAGTGGCTGTGGAATGGCCGTCACGGTGCCGAGATTCGGGCAGGTGCCGACCACTACGACCGCGTCGGCGCGGCGCAACCGGGCGACCGCCGCGGCGAGCCTGCGCGCGGAGGCGCGGATCGAGTGCTTCTTGGTGACGTCGTTGGCGCCGATGAGGATGACCGCGGCGTCCGGCGGCGGACCGGCGACGAACATGGCGTCCACCTGACCGGCCAGGCCCTTGGAGGTGGCGCCGCAGATCGCCTTGGTGCTCAACCGGATCCGCTGCCCCGTCGCCTCGGCGAGCCCCCGGGCCAGGCGTACGCCCGGCACCTCGTCGGGCACCAGGCAGCCGAGGCCGGCCGCGGTGGAATCGCCGAAGATCATCAGATGCAGGTCGGCGTGCTTCCCCGTGCGCCACGGCTCGGGCGCCCCGCAGCCGGGGGTGTAGATGCCGTCCGCCTCCGGCGGCTTCGAGGTGTCCCGGCCGATCATGCCGCGCGCCACGCCCGCCTGCGCCATGAGCAGACGGTAGGTCGCCCACCACGCGGTGCCCGCGCCCGAGCCGGCCAGCACGGCCGCGGCGCTGGTCATCGCCGCCGTCCGCCAGCGAAATCGAGGAGCGCTCACGCCAGGAATTTTACGAAATCCGGCCGGGACGACCAGTGCCGAACGAAGCGACATCCGATGGGTTCGCGGCGCGTGCGCGACCGGCGCGAGGTCAGCTCGGGACCACGAAGGCGCCGCGGGCGGGGACGCTCGCGGCGTCGGTGGAGACGGTGACCTCCACGAGGCCGGGGCCGGTGTCCTGGAACAGCGCGTACTGGATGCTGCCGTAGATGCCGGTGACCACGATGTTGTCGTAGCTGCCCGTCGCGCCGGTGGTGACGTTGCGCCACGCTACCGTGGTGCGAACCTCGCACAGCGGCGCGAACGGGTGGACACCGGGCCCGACGCCGCTCACGGGGAGCGCGCGCACGTTGAGAATGGCGCGACCGGGCCATTCGGGGCTGGTGTCGGCCCAGGTGCGGATGCTCGTCCAGCACAGACCGCCGCGGGCCAGCGTGGGCACCTGCGGGAATTCCACGGTCGCCGCCTCGGCTCGCGCACCGGATCCGACCACTAGAGCCACCGCCGATCCGACCAGAAGCATTGCGGCGCGGGCGATGTTCGGCTGCCTCATGGCAGCGATCCTAAAGCCGCGGGCGCCGGTTCGCCGGGAGTGCGGGCCCGCTGCGCGCGGCGTGCGCGAACTCACAGTTAGTGCGTCTGCAACGATGGGGTCCATGCGCATCGCGGATCATGTCGTGGATCTCATCGGCAACACGCCGCTGGTCCGGTTGAACTCGGTCGTAGGACCGAACGCGGGGCTGGTCGCGGCCAAGATCGAATATCTGAACCCGGGCGGCAGCTCCAAGGACCGGATCGCGGTGAAGATGATCGACGCCGCCGAGCAGTCCGGGAAGCTGCGGCCCGGCGGAACCATCGTGGAGCCCACCTCCGGCAACACCGGCGTCGGCCTCGCCCTAGTCGCACAGCAGCGCGGCTACAAGTGCGTGTTCGTCTGCCCCGACAAGGTCAGCGAGGACAAGCGCAACGTGCTGCGCGCCTACGGCGCCGAGGTCGTGGTCTGCCCGACCGCTGTGCCGCCGGACCACCCGAACAGTTACTACAGCGTCTCCGACCGCTTGGTCCAGGAGATCGACGGCGCCTGGAAGCCCGATCAGTACTCCAACCCCGGTGGTCCGGCCAGCCACTACGAGACCACCGGCCCGGAGATCTGGCGCGACACCGACGGCAAGGTCACCCACTTCGTGGCGGGTGTCGGCACCGGCGGCACCATCACCGGCACCGGCCGCTACCTCAAGGAGGTCTCCGGCGGGAAGGTCCAGATCATCGGTGCCGACCCGGAGGGGTCGGTGTACTCCGGCGGCACCGGGCGGCCGTACCTGGTCGAGGGCGTCGGCGAGGACTTCTGGCCCTCCGCCTACGACCCCGCCGTGCCGGACGAGATCATCGCGGTCTCCGACGCGGATTCTTTCGACATGACGCGCAGGCTCGCCCGCGAGGAGGGCCTGCTGGTGGGTGGCTCCTGCGGCATGGCGGTCGTCGCGGCCGTCGAGGTGGCGCGCCGCGACCCGGACGCGGTGGTGGTGGTGCTGCTTCCCGACGGCGGCCGCGGCTACCTGTCGAAGATCTTCAACGACGAGTGGATGAGTTCCTACGGCTTCCTGCGCGAACGAATGGACGGCACAGCCGAACCACTCGTGGGTGACGTATTGCGCGGCAAGTCCGGCGAGCTGCCCGATCTGGTGCACACCCACCCGTCGGAGACGCTGCGCGACGCGATCGAGATCCTGCGCGAGTACGGCGTGTCCCAGATGCCCGTGGTCGGCGCCGAGCCGCCGGTCATGGCGGGCGAGGTCGCGGGCAGCGTGTCCGAACGCGATCTGCTGTCGGCGGTCTTCGAGGGCCGGGCCCACCTGACCGATTCGGTGGCCCAGCACATGAGCCCGTCGTTCCCGCTGATCGGTTCGGGCGAACCCATCTCCGCCGCGACCAAGGCGCTCTCGGACACCGACGCGCTCATGGTCGTCGAAGACGGCAAGCCCGTCGGCGTGATCACCCGCCACGATCTGCTCGGCTTCCTCAGCACGGGCACCCTGGGGAAGTAGGCGGCCCGCGCTACGCCGGTCTCCTGCCGCGCCCTGCCGCCCGCACGCCGCCGGTGATCAGATCGGTCCATTCGTCGGCCAGCAGAGCCAGCCGATACCAGGCGGCGTGCACCCGGTCGTCGGACACCTTTTCGGCGGTGTGCAGCAGGTGGCTGGCGTGCACGTGGGCGGCGGCCATGCGGTCGACCGTGGCGCCGACGGATTCGGCGCGCAGATGATCCGTCGAGCGTTTGCCCGGCAGCTGGGCGATCACCCACGCGTCGATGGTGGCCACCAGTTCGGCTCGGCGGCAATCGATCCCGGCGGCGGCAAGTGGATCGCAGTGGCGCCTGCGGTGCAGCGCCGCGAGGGCCCGCGCCCAGCCGACCAGCGGGTGGTCTTGTTCCGAATCGCTCGGGTGACCGCCGAAGGCGGCGACCAACTCACGCTGATCCGGCAGCTTCCGGGAGACGCCGTGCGAGCGCCGCGGCAGATGGTCACGCACGAACATGGCAGGCTCCCAGTGCATCCGGAACCGACCACAGTGCGCTACGGTCGATCGACAATGTGTGCATCTTCGCACCTCCGATGGTGTGGCGGTGGAGGCATCGCCCCAATGCCCGGATCCACTGATATCCTCCGCGTTCCCCTTGGCCTGACGGTGACACCCACATGGCACCCAAATGACAAGAGGTAACAATCCTTTACCCGTCCCTGCCTCGGCTCCTGTGAGGTCTGCTTCCCGCGACTCGGCTCGTTCTCATCCGCTTTCCCATTGTGCGAGAACGTTGTTCGGCAGTCTGTCAGCCGCCGGGACGGCGCCGTCCACCGACGCGGGGGACGGTCGCCGATTCGCACCGGCCGCGATCATCGCTTGTGACCAGGCAGGTAACCAGCCCTTTTCGAACGGCATGCCGGTGGCGAGCGACAGTGCCGCGAGCACCTCGGCGGCGCGGATCGACGACACGCACCGACAGTCGTGCCCGTGCCGGGCTATGCAGTCCCAATGCCATTCTCGGGCAGCATAATCCGAGAGACCTGTGCCGCCCGGCGGGATCGAGCGGAGGTCGGGTTCACGCAGAACCGGCGCGTGGCATCCGGTAGCGCGAATCGACGTCATCCTTGTCGAAAAAATACTTCGGCAACTTATCCGCAATTACATGTATGGGCTGACTGTCAACGGTATAAACGGTCAGGACGCACTGGCAGCAAACAGTCATGTCATCGACGGATAGCGAAGGAAGGTAATGCACACCTCCAGTTCGGCTATCGATTATCAGCAGGGGTTGTCCGACGCGTGGAGTTCGGTGGCGTCGTTCGTGCCCGAACTCGCCGCGTTCCTCGTCATCCTGCTCATCGGCTGGCTGGTCGCGAAAGCGATCGCCGCGATCATCGCGAAAGTGCTGGAGCGGAGCGGATTCCACCGTCTCGCCGAGCGGGGCGGGATCCGCCGGTTACTGTCGCGCGGTCGCTACGACGCCGGTGATGCGCTGGCCGAACTGGCGTACTACGCCGTCCTGTTGATCGCGCTGCAACTCGGCTTCGGAGTCTTCGGCCCGAACCCGGTGAGCGACACGATCGACGGCGTCATCGCCTGGCTGCCCAAGGCGGGCGTGGCGATCGTCGTCCTGGTGATCGCGGGCGCGGTCGCCCACGCGGCGCGCGACATGGTCGGCGGCCTGCTCGGTGGCCTGTCCTACGGCGCCACGGTCGGCCGGATCGCGGCGGTGTTCGTGTGGGGGATCGGCATCGTGGCGGCGCTGGACCAGATCGGCGTGGCCACCTCTGTCACGCTGCCGATCCTCGTCACGGTGCTCGCCACCATCGGCGGCATCCTCGTGGTGGGCGTCGGCGGCGGCATGATCCGCCCGATGCAGCAGCGGTGGGAGAACTGGCTCGGCCGCTTGGAGGAGGAGATGCCCGCGGTCCGGGGACACGCCGCCGCCTACCGGCTCGGCGAGGACGCCGCTCGGGAGCAGCTGTGGATGGATCAGCAAGCGGCCAGGGGGCAACATTGGGAAGACCAGCACGGCAACGATGCGGAATGGCAGTGGGACCGCGCGGAGGACGGGTTGTGGCAGGGTGATCCGGCACACCGATGGGAGCAGCAGGGTGCGCGGGCGCACGGGCGGCACTGGGGCGAGAAAGGATCCGGTCCCGGCGGCCGGTATTCGCAGCCGCACGAGTTCATGGACTACCCCGACGAGAACGATTTCCGCTAGGGCGGCAATTGCTCAGTTGTTCGCGGGGTCGCGCCTGCCCTGTGTTTTCGTCCGCACCTCACGCGCGACTCGGAAACTTTCGGCGTGAACCTCGTCAGCGGAATGCGTTCGCGTCGGTCAGAGCTCGGCCGAGCACCAACTGGTGCACCTCAGCGGTGCCCTCGTAGGTGAGCACGGACTCCAGATTGTTCGCATGGCGAAGCACCGGGTAGTCGAGCGTGATGCCGTTGGCGCCGAGGATGGTGCGGCACTCGCGGGCGATGGCGATGGCCTCGCGCGTGCTGTTCAGCTTGCCCGCGCTCACCTGCTCCGGTGTGACGACGCCGCGGTCCTTCAGTCGCCCGATGTGCAGCGCGAGCAGCTGACCTTTGCCGAACTCCAGCGCCATGTCGGCCAGCTTGGCCTGGGTCAGCTGGTAGGCGGCCAACGGCTTGTCGAACACCTCACGGGTCCTGGCGTACTCGATGGTGGACGCCAGGCAATCGCGCGCCGCGCCGAGGGCGCCGAAGACGATGCCGAAACGCGCCTCGCTCAGGCACCCCAGCGGCGAGGCCAGTCCGCGCGATCCCGGCAGCACCGCGTCGGCAGGCAGGCGGACATCGTCGAAGTCCAGTTCCGCGGTGACCGACGCGCGCAACGACAGTTTGCGGTGCATCTCCCGCGCCGTGAACCCGGGCGTGCCCGCGGGCACCAGGAACCCGCGGATCACCTGCTTGCCCTCGTCCTCGGTCTGAGCCCAGACCACCGCGACGTCGCTCACCGAGCCGTTGGTGATCCACATCTTCGAACCGTTCAGCACCCAGTCGCCGCCGTCACGCTTCGCCCGTGTGCGCATGCCGCCCGGGTTCGAGCCGAAGTCGGGTTCGGTGAGCCCGAAGCAGCCGAGCGCGCGGCCCGCGGCAAGCTCCGGCAGCCACTGCTGCTTCTGCTCCTCGGAGCCGTATTTGTGGATCGCGGTCATCGCCAGCGAACCCTGCACCGAGACCATGCTGCGGACGCCGGAGTCGACCGCCTCCAGTTCCTGGCAGGCCAAGCCGTACGTGGTCGCCGACATTCCCGCGCAACCGTATCCGTCCAGGTGCATGCCGAGCAGCCCCAGCGCGCCCAGTTCCGGCGCGATCTCGCGGGCCGGGAAGGTGCCCGCCTCGAACCACTCCGCGATGTGCGGACGCAGGCGCTGGGCCGCGAAGGACGCGACGGTGTCCCGGATCTCGCGCTCGTCTTCGGACAGCAGCGCATCGGTGGCGAACAGTTCTTCGACAGTGACCATGAACTCAGCCTAAACAGGGGCCGGTGCGACGAGACCGAGGTCACTCGGTTGCCGCGACGCAACGTTTCCGGCGGGGATGCCCCCTGCGCGTAAATCGGCCGGACTCGACCGCGAGATCGCGGTATCTCGGCGTAGTTCGGGCGATTTGGCCGGTTTCGTGGCCGCGCGTCCGGCCATATGCAAGGACCGGGAAGTCGCCTGGCAATCGCCCCGATTAGGCTGGCCCCATGAGCGAGCTGGGATTCTCCACACGGGCCGTGCACGCCGGGTATGAACCCGATCCGCAGACCGGCGCGGTGAATGTGCCCATCTACGCGAGTTCGACGTTCGCCCAGGACGGCGTGGGCGGGTTGCGCGGCGGATTCGAATACGCCCGCACCGGCAACCCGACGCGCTCGGTGCTGGAGGCGAACCTCGCCGCGCTGGAATCGGGCCGCTACGGCCGGGCGTTCGCCTCCGGCATGGCCGCGACCGACTGTGCGCTGCGCGCCACGCTGCGTCCGGGCGATCACATCGTGATCCCCGACGACGCCTACGGCGGCACCTTCCGGCTGATCGACAAGGTCTTCAGCCAGTGGGGCATCGAGCATTCCCCCGCGCACGTGTTCAACGTGGACGAGATGCGCGCCGCGATCCGGCCGAACACCAAGCTGGTGTGGATCGAGACGCCCACCAACCCGCTGCTGAGCATCGGCGACATTCCCGCCCTCGCCGACGTCGCGCACGCCGCGGGCGCGAAACTGGTGGTGGACAACACCTTCGCGACCCCCTATCTGCAGCAGCCGTTGCTGCTGGGCGCCGACATCGTGGTGCACTCCACCACCAAGTACCTCGGCGGTCACTCCGACGTCATCGGCGGCGCGCTGATCACCGACGATCCCGAACTCGACGCGGCGTTCGCGTTCCTGCAGAACGGCGCGGGCGCGGTCCCTGGCCCGTTCGACGCCTTCCTCACGCTGCGTGGCGCCAAGACCCTCGCCCTGCGGATGGACCGGCACTGCGACAACGCCGAAACCATCGCCGAATTTCTCTCCCGGCACCCGTCGATCTCGCAGGTGATCTATCCCGGCCTGCCGGAGCACCCGGGCCATGCCGTCGCGGGCAAGCAGATGCGGCGGTTCGGCGGGATGATCTCGGTGCGCCTGCACGGCGATGTCGAGGCGGCCCGCAAGTTCTGCTCGCGGACCGAGGTGTTCACCCTCGCCGAATCACTGGGCGGCATCGAGTCGCTGATCGAGCATCCGGCCGCGATGACGCACGCCTCCACCGAGGGTTCCGAGCTGGAGGTTCCCGCAGATCTGGTGCGGCTTTCGGTGGGTATCGAGGATGTCAGCGACCTGCTCGCGGACATCGAGCAGGCATTGAGCTAAGTTCACCGACATGACGAAGCGGCCGCACCCGATGATCGGGCGCGGCCGCTCGTGTCCGCGGTGGTGTCGGCCGGGCGCTACGCCGCGGCCCGGAGTATCAGCTGTGGTAGGGCTCGGCGCTGATCAGCGTGACCTTCATCGTGTTGCCGTTGGGCAGCGTGTATTCCCTGGTCTCGCCCACCTTGGCGTCGATGAGCGCGCCGCCGAGCGGGGAGTTCGGCGAGTAGGTCTCCAGCTTCGAATCGCTGAGACCCTCCTCACGGGTGGCGATCAGGAAGGTTTCGGTGTCCGTCTCGTCGCCGTCGTAGTAGACCTTGACGACCGACCCGGGAAGCGCGACGCCGGACTTGGTCGGCGCGACGCCGACCTTGGCGTTGTTCAGCAGCTCCTGCAGCTGGCGAATGCGCGCCTCCTGCTGACCCTGCTCCTCGCGCGCGGCGTGGTATCCGCCGTTCTCCTTGAGGTCGCCCTCTTCCCGGCGTTCGTTGATCTCGGCGGCGATGACCGGACGATTGGCGATGAGCGCGTCGAGTTCGCTCTTGAGCCTGTCGTGCGACTCCGGGGTCAGCCAGGTCACTTGCGTCTCAGTCATCTCGATCACTCCCTAGTAGTTGTTCCCGGCAGGCCGGGATTCCCTGAGCACCGGCGTGTACCCACCCGGAAGAGGGCACGCACCAGTCGACGGCTAGAGCGATCCTGGGAAGTTCATCGAACCCCGACAGGCCCTGGTCGCGGGCATGCTCACAAGCCCGAACCGTCAGCGCTGGCCGCCAATGCAGCAAACACGGCTCCGAGCCCCGGAACCGTGTATCACGCCATTTTAGCATGATTCACAAATGTGCAGGTCGGAGTTGATTTCGTGGGCACGTCGCCGGTCGACGCGCGGAAATCAGCCAGCCCGCAGATAGCCGGGCACCTGATCGCTGCACGCGTACACACTGCCCGACGCCGGTCGCGCCGACGAGCGCACCACGGTGGTCAGCTCGACGGTGCCGCTGCCCGACGGCTCGATCAGCACTTCACGGCGGCCGAGTTCGGAGCCGTCGCGCGCCATCGCGCGGACGAAACACACCACCGGCCGCTCGGGGTCGGCGCGGGTGACCTTGAGCCGGATGGTCATGGTCGAGTCGTCGACGACGACGTAGCCGAGCTGCTCGGCCTCGATGTCGTCCGGCCCGTACTTCTGATACCCGAGGTAGGCGACGCCCAGCCCGGCGAGCACCACGACCACGCCGAGCGCCAGCGCGACCCAGCGGCGCGGCTTGCGGGGCCGGATGCCGTACCGGTCGGCCGGGGGTCGGCTCGGGGACGCCGCCGCGGCCTTCGCGTCACCGCCGGTTTCCGGCGCGGGCTGGCTCATGGTGGTCGCTCCCGGGGGGTACGTCGGAACAAATGTGGGTCGAATGGAACTATAGGTAACGAAGCCCCGACAGCCGCGACCGAGAGCGACGGTGAACGAGACGTGAGTGGCCTTCGCCTCATGGCGGTGCATGCCCACCCAGACGACGAATCCAGCAAGGGTGCCGCGACGACCGCCCGCTACGCAGACGAGGGACACGACGTCCTCGTCGTGACGCTGACCGGCGGAGAGCGCGGAAGCATCCTGAACCCGGCCATGGACACCCCGGGCGTTCTGGAGCGGATCCACGAGATCCGCCGCGAGGAGATGGCCGCCGCTGCCCGCGCGCTCGGTGTTCGCCAGCACTGGCTCGGATTCGTCGACTCGGGGCTGCCGGAGGGCGACCCGTTGCCGCCGCTGCCCGAGGGCTGCTTCGCGCTGGTTTCGCTGGAGGAGGCCACCGAGGCCCTGGTGCGCGTGGTGCGCGAGTTCAAGCCGCACGTGATGACCACCTACGACGAGACCGGCGGCTACCCGCATCCCGACCACATCCGCTGCCACGAGGTGTCGATGGCGGCGTTCGAGGCGGCGGGCGACCCGGAGCGCTTCCCCGACGCGGGAGAGCCGTGGACGCCGCTCAAGCTGTACTACGACCACGGGTTCAGCATGCGGCGGATGGAGGTGTTCTCCGCGGAGTACGAGCGGCTCGGGGAACCGTTCCCGCTCCAGGAGTGGCTGGACCGGATGCGCCAGTACACCGCGGAGCGCGGTGACATGATGTCCCGGATCACCACCCAGATCGAGTGCTCCAAGTACTTCCCGCAACGCGACGACGCCTTGCGCGCGCACGCGACGCAGATCGACCCGAACGGCGCCTTCTTCGCCATTCCGCTGGAGATGCAGCAGCGGCTGTGGCCGACCGAGGAGTTCGAGCTGGCCAAGACCCGGGTGCGCACCGAGCTGCCGGAGACCGACCTGTTCGCAGGCATCGAGGACGAGCGGTCGTGACACTGGTCCTGCTCGCCCAGACACCCGGGACGCCGACCGGCCCCGAGTTCGGCAAGGCGTCACCGCTCGGTCTCGTCATCGTCCTGCTGCTGCTCGCGGGCACCTTCCTGCTGATCCGGTCGATGAACCGGCACATCAAGGGCCTGCCCGCCACGTTCGAGCCCGAGCACCCCGAACCGGACCAGGAGGCCGACGAGGGGACCGAGCACGGCATCACCCGGCGTGCCGAGGAGTCGAAAGGCGCTGACTCCGAAGGGCGCGCCGAATCGACTTGACCGGGGCCTCGCCCCGCTGACCTGCGTGTTGTTACCTTTCCGCGCTCTCTTTCGTCAATGAGGTAGTCGCGGCACGATCCACTGCCCGTCCCTGTGACGGCGACCCCGGATTCGTTGCCCGCGTCTCCTTTCGAACACTGAGAGTCGAGGACAGAGCGATGACATTCGACGAACTGCGGGCCGAGCTGCCCGGCCGTGTGCTGGTGGCCGGTGACGAGAGCTTCGAGACCGCGGCCCGGCCGTGGACGACGACGGTCGAGCAACCGGTGGCCGCCGTGGTGCGGGCAAACGATGCCGACGACGTCGCGACCGTGCTCCGGTACGCCGGCCGCGCGGGCGTGCCGGTGGTCACCCAGCCGACCGGCCACGGCGCCTCCGGTGGGGTACCGGAGGCGATTCTGCTGCGCACCGGACAGTTGGACGGCATCGAGATCGACGCCGAGCGGCGGGTGGCGCGCGTCGGCGCGGGGACGCCGTGGGGCCGGGTGCAGGCTGCCGCCGCCAGGCACGGGTTGACCGGCCTGGCGGGCAGCAACCCGGTCGTCGGCGTGACCGGCTACACCCTCGGCGGCGGCATGAGCTGGTTCGGCCGCAAACACGGCTGGGCCAGCGACGCCGTGCGCGCGTTCGAGGTCGTCGACGCCGCGGGCGCCCGGCGACGGGTCACGGCGGAGGACGATCCGGACCTGTTCTGGGCGCTGCGCGGCGGCGGAGGCGACTTCGCCGTGGTGACCGCGCTCGAGTTCGACCTGTTCCCCGCACGGGAGCTGTTCGGCGGCCGCGTGCTCTGGCCGGAAACGCGGATACGCGAGGTCTTCGACGTCTTCCGGGAGATCACCGCCGCCGCGCCGGAGGAGCTGACCGTGTGGTTCCAGCGCCTCCAGATCCCGGACGCACCGCCCATGGTCGGTGTGGACGCCGTCTACCTGGGCGACCCGGATCGAGGACGCGCCGCGCTCGCGCGGCTGGACGCCATCGGGAATCCGATCCTGGACAAGCGCGGCGTGTTCGGGGCCGCCGACATCGGTGCCGTCACCGCCGAACCCACGAACCCGAGCCCGTCGCTCTCCCGGGCAGAGCAGCTCACCGATCTCGGCGACGCCGTGGTCAAGACTCTGATCGATGAACCGGTCGCCCCGCTGGCCAACGTGCAGATCCGTCACCTGGGCGGCGCCTTCGCCGAAGGCAGGCCGGACAGTGGCGTACGCGGCCCGATCGCCGAGCCCTACCTGCTCTACTGCCTGGGGCTGGGGCTGCCGCATCTCGCCGAGGCGGTCAAGGCCCGGCGCATCGCCATCGTGGACGCGGTGAGCGGGCAGATCAGCGGCCGTAAGCCGTACACGTTCCTGACGCCGGACGAATCCGCCGCCGCCGCTTTCGATTCGGCGACGCTGGCCCGGCTGCGCGAGATCAAGCGCGCCCGGGACCCGCACGGCGTCATCCGGGCCAACTACCCGGTGCTCGATTGAACCGGCAAGGCGACCCGCGGCAACGGGGCCGAGACCGGTGTGGTCTCGGCCCCGCCGCCGTTCAGAACGGCCAGTCGGCGTCGCGGCCCGCCTCCAGCAGCGGGATCATCCGGAACGCCGCGTCGGTCAAGCCCCCGAAGGTGTGCCGGTCCGGGGTGCCGCCGGGGGCATGCCCGTACCGGTATCCCGCCAGGTTCCAGGTGTAGAGCGGCACCCGGGCGGGCAGCGCACGGCCGACGTCGCCGTCGTGCGCCTGCTCGTCGGTCAGGATGACGACCCGGTCGTGACCCGCGTAGTGCTCACGCACCGCCCCGGCCGTGTCGGTACCCCAGCCGAGGAAGTAACCCTCCTCGCGCCAGCGCCGTACCGCACCCAGCACCGGCTCGGCGCGCCGCTGCGGGAACACCCGGCTGCCGGGCTGGGTGCGGCCCTGCCACGTGCCGCCGCTCGAGTAGGACACCACGTCGGCCCGAGCGCAGCGCCGGGCCAGCGCGAGGGCGAACAGCGCGGCGGCGTCCCAGCGCGCCAGCGAGCCGTCCTTGGCGAATCCCGCCTGCATCGAGCCCGAGGTGTCCACCAGCACCAGCGTCCGCCCGGACAGCGCGGGCACGGCGGCCAGCGAATGACCGAGCGCCTGCTCGAGCGCGTGACCCCAGCGCAGCGACGGCGCGGCCCGGTACGCCGACAGGAACCGCATCGGCAGCTGCCGCGAACGGGCCACATGTCCGGGATCGGCGAGTTCGGCGGCCACGTCCGCGGCCACGGCGTCGCTCACCCCGGCCTGGTCGAAGTTGCGCAGATTGCGCAGCTTGGCCATGTAACCCATGGTCGGAACGAGTGCCTCCCACACCGTCGCGTCCATCGGGCCCTGGAGCCAGCCCGCTACCGCCTCCCAGGTCATGCCCGCCGCGCGCAGCGTGGCACGAGCCTGCTCGGGGTCGTCGAACAGCGCGCGGCGCTGCTCGACCGGGCGGGCCATCAGCTCCGCACGGGCCCGCAGCACCGCCAGGGCGGTGGGCGGTTCGGTCTCGCGGCCGTACCGCCGATCCAGTGCGTGTGCGAACAAAGCGCCCTGCCACGACTTGCCGTCCGCGGGAGCGGGATGGGTCAACTGGAGCACGTCGGCGAACCGGAAGGAGCGCGCGGCGCTGTCCCACTTGAGCAGGGCGCGCTCGTCGTACAGCCGCCGGACGGCGTCGGCGACGCCGCGCTTGACCGGCTTGGGCACGGCCCGCCCATGTGTCGCGATCCAGTAGGCGAGCAGTTCCCCCGGCTCGTCGGCGCGCTGCAACACCGAGTCGATCACCTGCCGCGACATCCCCGCCGCGTCCGTGTCCAGGCGCGCCTTGGCGAACTCGGCGGCGCCGACGATCGCGGCGCTGCGCATGTTCGCCTCGGTGCGCAACCAGCGCAGGAAGCGGGCGGTCCACTCGGGGGCGGTGATCGTCGCCTGGTGCACCAGCGCGGCGTAGCGATCGTCGCGCTCACCGGCGGACTCGTAGAAGGTGTGCTCACCGACCATGTTCGTGACGGCCAGCAGGAACAGCTCGCTCTGCGGCGTGCGGGTGTATCCCGCGCCACCCTCGAAGGTGCGGCCGGTCGGACGGGTCTCGCTGGTGACCGGTGAGGTCGCGCCGGGGCGCGCGCGGTTGAACTTGCTCATGGATTTCCCCAGATGTACGTCGGGGACAGGCGCGGTGTCCGGCCCGAGGTCGAAATCTGCCGCGGCGCTGTACCGGTCGACGCAGGCATGGTGTGGCCTGCTCGCGGAACCAGCCGTGTAGCCGCACCGGGCCGGTGCGTGCGATGCCCCCCGAGATCGATGATTTGCCTGCGGAATTCCCGAAATGGCGTGGTCGAGAAGTAGCCGCCGACTTCGCACCGGGAGGTGCGATGGAGTTGTGGCGCGCCCGGTGGTTCCCGGGTGCACCGAAACTGTAGCGAGACGAATTCGATTGCCGCACCCCATTTTTTGCGAGCACGATGTCCGAGGAAAAGCGGCGACGGCCTGCTCGCCGTATCGAGCGACCGAAATGGTTTCGGCAGGAGTTGAACCCGAAGTAGCCGTTGCCTGCGCACCGGACATGCGCCGTGCGTCACTGCGAGGAGCCGGCCCGAGGTCGAGTCGACCACGAAATATGCCCTTCGTGCTTGCCGATTACACTACTGCCTCCTGGCAGTCCGGATTCGAACCGGAACTTCCTGGCCCCGAAGTAGCCGCGGTACGCGCACCGGGCGGGCTCGCACGCGAATGAATCACGTTGCGCACCCGAGATAGAGGTCGGCGACGGAACGTACCGCTCTGCCGATTGAGCTACCGGACCGTGTGTGGTCCGGGCGGGACTCGAACCCGCAACCTGTCCATTAGAAGTGGAAGTAGCCGTTGCCTGCGCACCGGGTGCACCGCTCACTGTAGTGGCTGCGGCGAGACTCGCGCATCCGATTATTCCGCGGCGATGGCGGGAAGCACACCGCTGGCAACTATTTCGGCACAAAATGGTGTTCGCATTGTCGCGCGCCGGTCGGAGTCCTGTGTTACCAATTCAGCCAAACCGCACGACCGAAGGATGCTCATGGACAATGTGATCGGACAGATCGACCGCGCACTGGACGCGACCGGAGCGATCGTCGCCGCCGTGGAGGGTGCGGGTCTGGCCGCGCCGACGCCGTGCCGGGATTGGGACGTCCGTGCCGTCCTCAACCACACCGTGGGGGGTATGCACATCTTCGCGGCCGCTCTGAGCGGCACGAACGCAGGCGCCGAACACGCATCCGACTGGCTCGGCGGGGATCCGCAGGGCGCGTACGCCGCGGCCGCGGAAGTGGACCGCGCCGCATGGCACCGGCCGGACGCGCTGGACGGCACGGTGGGCGTCGCACTCGGGGAACTGCCCGGCCCCGCGGCGGCACTGGTGCATCTCACCGAGATTCTCGTCCACGGAGTCGACATCGCGGTGGCCATCGACCGGCCGGATCTGGCCGACGACGAGCTGTGTGGCGAACTGCTCGCCACCATGCAAGCCATGGGCGGCATCGACTCCTTCCGCGCGCCGGGCGTCTTCGGGCCCGAGGTCGTCGTCGCAGACGATGAGCCGGCACACCGCCGGTTGCTGGCGTACGTGGGGCGTGAGGTGCTTACGCGGACATAGTCCATCCGGCGAGTCGGCAAAGTATCGCGCGGAATTCGGCCGCCTCCGCACGGCATGTTGAGCGCCCGAGGTCTGGGCGGCGACGGAATACCGGCTCGAGCGAATCGAGCCCTACGGGTCTGGAGACCCTGCCTTGGACAGCTCTGCCGATTGAGCTACCGGATCGCTTGCGATCCGGACGGGATTCGAACCCGCAACCCGTCCATCGAATACGGAAGTAGCCGTTGCCTGCGCACCGGGCGCGGGTAGGACTGTAGCCGGTCGGCTCGGAAGGGCGCAGCTCATTTTCGCCGCGCCGTGTACCGGCCGGCGCGATCCCTACAGCCGAGCCAGGTCCTGCAATGCGTCGAGACCGGGCAGCTCCTGCGCGGGCACTCGGACGCCGATCACTCCCGACAGGCGATCCTCGGGCATCTGCCGGCATCGATCGAGTGCCTCGAGCCGTGCCAGCCCCTCCTCGTAGGCACGGCTGAGCCACAGATGCCACAGACCGGCAGCGATCTCGCCGGTGCGGCCGGAGGAGATCCGCGGTAGATAGTCGGCGGCGTCGTCGGCAATGGACGCCCAGAGATATCCGATGACTGCGCCGTCCTTGCTGACAGGAAAGAATCGGACGGCGGCATTCGTGTCTGTCGGATACCGCGGCAGCGGGCTACTGATCAGTGGCCCCCAGCCCTGCGAGCGGTCGGCAGGGGTGCCGTCCGGGAACATGCCGTCCTGAATCAGCGGGTTCGGCGGCGGTGGGCCACCCGGGTTCACGATTTCGTAGAGCTCGGCGAGGGTGGCGGCGTGCTGTTCGACGGAATCCGCTGAAATCGCGCCGCCTTGTGGATGTTCCGGTGCGCCGATCCACTGCCGGACGGCTGCTTGTGCTAAAACGCCTCGCTCGTAGGCGAGCGCCAGTCGCTCCGCCCACACGTCCGCGCTCCACAACGACGGATCGGCGAAAGGGGCAGAGAGCCCTTCGCCGGAACCGGGCCGCAGTTTCCGGACGAAACTCGCCGCGTTGCTCGCGGTGGACGCCCACAGGTATCCCAGTAATTCTCCGCGTAGCGTCACCGGCAGGTAGAAGACCGCCTGCCGTGTCCACCGTCGTATCGGCCCCCTCGGTGGGGCCGGAGCGAAGCCTCCGGGAGCGCCGGGCGGTGCATAGAATTCTCGGTGGCTGCCCTGAAGCGGGCTGCGGGGCTGTCGCAGTGTCGGTGCGAGGGGTGTCGATCGAATGGTAATAAGTTCGCAGCTCGCCGGGCGCGAGATCGTTCTCGGGCGTATCGGGTCCGAATCCCTCGTTGAATTTCGGATTGCTGTCGACAATTCTTTCTTCCCGTGGAAGGGCATCCCGGGCTCGCACTTCCTCGGCGACTCGCCGGTCGATCTCGTAGAGCTCTTCGAGCGAGATCCCATGCGGGCGGCGAGCTTCTTGTCGATCTCCCGCTGCTCCTCAGGATTCGGGGACTGTCAGAAAGGTGGTTTCGACATTTCCTTGCTCCGATGGTTTCCGGACGCTTCTCGGCGGTAGACGGTCACTCGAGGCGTCGAACGAATCATTCGTCACCGGCCGCCGAGCGCCGACGCGCGGTCTCCTTGGCCTCCCGAACGTAGAGATCGTCGTCCCAGGAGATGTCGTCGTGCTCCGGCGGATCTCCTTTCCAAGAGAAGAACCACTCGATCCATTCCTCGCTCGGCAGCTCACTGGCCGCCGCGCCGGCTACCGCCAGACGGCGCGAGAACTCCTCGGCCGCCGCGCGATCCACCACTTCGAAACGGTCCCAGGTCTGATGATCCGCCGTGAATCGCACAACCCGGCCGGGATCGTACTGCCATGCCTGGAGCGCCTGATTCCACACGAGCGCATCGTCGGACTCGTCGGTGGTGACGAAGATGGTGAACGGCCAGACCTATCTGCCGCTCCTGGTCGATCGCCTCCTGGGTGGATTCGGACGGCACACCCATCCGTGTTCGGACGGGATCGTCTCGAACCGCTGGCCCGGGGAAATCTGAATCGGTGAGCCTCGAACGCCGCGCGGGTCGCCATCTCGGCCGTGACCAACTCCGGCGTACGGATCAGCATTCCACCGCCACTGTTCCCGCGGCGGCGGTGTGCGTCGGGCTCGACCGGCCCTCAGCGTCGGCGCGACGAAGTCCTCTCCCGCGGCCTCGGCGGCTTTCGGAGTCGAGACCCCGGCCCGTGCTGCCCGCGTGGCGCGAGGAAGGGCCGTACGGTGGAGCCATGAACAGGCTCGGAAAGGCGACGTCTCCGTACCTGCGCCAGCATGCGGGCAATCCGGTGCACTGGCGGGAGTGGGATGCCGAGGCACTGGCCGAAGCGCGTGAACGGGACGTGCCCATCCTGCTCTCGGTCGGATACGCGTCCTGTCACTGGTGCCACGTGATGGCGCACGAGTCGTTCGAGGACGCGGCCACCGCCGAGCAGATGAACGCGCACTTCGTCTGCGTGAAGGTCGACCGGGAGGAGCGGCCCGACCTGGACGCGGTCTACATGAACGCCACGGTGGCGATGACGGGTCAGGGCGGCTGGCCGATGACCTGCTTCCTGACCCCGGACGGCGAACCGTTCTACTGCGGCACCTACTACCCGAAGCTTCCGCGCGGCGGTATGCCGTCGTTCACACAGTTGCTCACCGCGATCACCGAGACCTGGCGCACCCGGCGTGACGAGGTGAACCAGGCGTCCGCGCAAGTGTCGGCGGCGCTGCGCGAGCAGACGGCGGGCCTGCCCGACACGGATCTGACGATCACGCCGGAGCTGCTCGCCCATGCCGTCGCCGCGGTGCTGCGCGATGAGGACCACGAGCACGGCGGGTTCGGCGGCGCCCCCAAATTCCCGCCGTCGGCGCTGCTGGAGGGCCTGTTGCGGCACTGGGAGCGGACCGGTGACCCGGCGGTGTTCGACGTGGTCTCCCGAACCGCGGAGGCGATGGCGCGCGGCGGCATCTACGACCAGCTGCGCGGGGGCTTCGCGCGGTATTCGGTCGACGCCGCGTGGGTGGTGCCGCATTTCGAGAAGATGTTGTACGACAACGCGCAGCTGCTGCGGGCCTACGCGCACTTGGCCCGGCGCACCACATCGGTGCTCCCGGAATCGTTGTCGGAGCGGGTCACCCGGGAAACCGTACGATTCCTGCTCGACGACCTGGGGACCGCACAGGGCGGCTTCGCATCGGCTTTGGACGCCGACACTCATCTGGAACCCGGCAAACCCGGTGTAGAAGGCGCGACGTACGTCTGGACGCCCGCGGAACTGGCCGGCGCGCTCGGTTCGATCGACGGGGGCTGGGCGGCCGAATTCTTCGGCGTCAGCACCGCCGGGAACTTCGAGCAGGGCACCTCGGTGCTGACCAGGTACACCGAGCCCACCACTGCCGAGGAAGGTGCGCGCCTGGAACGCGTGCGAGCGGCGTTGATCGCCGCCCGCGACCGCCGACCGCAGCCGGACCGGGACGACAAAGTGGTGTCCGCCTGGAACGGCATGGCGATCACCGCGCTGGCCGAGGCCGCGGCCGCGCTGGACGAGCCGGAGTGGACCGCCGCGGCCATTCGGTGCGCCCGCTTCCTGCTGGCCGAACACGTGGTGGACGGACGGCTGCGCCGCGCCTCGCTCGGCGGCGTCGCCGGCGCCGCGCCCGCGATACTGGAGGATCACGCCTGGCTGGTCACCGGACTGCTCGCGCTGCACCAGGTCACCGGTGAACTCGGCTGGCTGGAAGACGCCCAGCGCCTGCTGGACACCGGGATCGAGCACTTCGCCGATCCGGACCGGCCGGGCAGCTGGTTCGACACCGCCGACGACGCCGAAACCCTCGTCACCCGTCCGCGCGACCCGATCGACGGCGCGACCCCCGCGGGCACCTCCGCGCTCGCCGAAGCCCTGCTCACCGCGGCGGCTACGAGCGACCCCGAACGGGCCGCCCGCTACCGGGAACTCGCCGACCTGACCCTCGAACGCGGCGCGATCGTGCTGGCACGCGCGCCCCGATCGGCGGGACAGTGGCTCGCGGTCGCCGAGGCGGCCTTGCGCGGTCCGCTCCAGGTCGCCATCGCCACCGAGTCGGTCTCCCGCCCGACCGAATTGCTCGCCACGGCACGGCAGGCTGCCCCCGGCGGCGCGGTCGTCCTCGCCGCCGCCCCGAACGCCGTCCCCCTTCTGGCGGACCGGCCTTTGGTCGGCAATGCCGCCGCGGCCTACGTCTGCCGCGGCTCCGTCTGCGACCTTCCGGTCTCCACCGCGGACCAGCTCCGCACGGCTCTGCAGCGGAACTAGCGGAGACGGGCGGGTCTGTCGCGGTCGGGCTTCCCGTCGACCGCGGTCGACCGGCCGGACGCCTACCGGTCGCGCGATGACCGCCGCGTCGTCGCAGCAGCCGTGCGGCTACCGCTGTCGGAGCCGTCAGCGCCGAGGTCGGGCATCGATCTCGGTGTCGGGCGCCGGTGCGGCAGTGTGAATTTCGATCACCGGGTTGGTGTCGGGCGGCAGGTCGCCGCTGTCGAGCTGATCGGTGCCGTTCGCGGCGGGGTCGGGGTGGGCGTCGGAGGTGTCGATGTCGGTCCAGCAGGTCGTCGGCTCTTTCATGCCGCGCAGCACGATGGTGTCGTAGAAGGTCCATTGCGCGCGTTCGTGTTCGGCGGCCGCGTCGATCACCGCTTGGCTCACCAGCACGCGCCGCGGCACTTCCTTGGCCGCCGTGGTGAGCCGAGCCGCCTCGTTGACGGCGTCGCCGATGACCGTGAACTCGAGCCGGGTGTCGGAACCGACGTCGCCCGCGAAGACCGGTCCGCGCGCCACGCCGATCCCGATGTCGAGCTCGCCCGTGGCGATGACCTCGTCCCGGATGCGGCGCGCCGCCCGCAGGGCCGGGGTCGCGTTGTCGCGCAAAGCGATCGGCGCTCCGAAGACGCACAGCGCCGCGTCGCCCTCGAACTTGTTGACCAGGCCGTTGTTCTCCTCGGTCGCGGCGACGACGATCGCGAGCAATCGGTTGAGCTTGTCCACGAACTCCTGCGGCGGCAGCCCGGTGGACAACTCCACCGAGCCGGTCACGTCGACGAACAGCGCCGCCACCTCACGCACGTCACCGGTGAGGTCCGCTCCGCGGGCGAGCGCGCGCTCGGCGACCTCCGTCCCGACATGCCTGCCGAACACTTCCCGCATCCGCTCCCGCTCGCGCAGGTTCGCGGCCAGCTCGTTGACCGAATGCTCCAGCCTGCCGATCTCGCTGGTGCTGCCGATCGGCACCCGGGCGCCGAGGTCGCCTTGGGCGATGCGATCCAGCGCGCGGCGCAGTGTGCGCATCGGCGCGGCGACGGAGCGGGCGAGGAAGGCGGTGGCCAGTGCGCCGACGCCGATGCCGACCGCGGAGAGGTAGATCCCGGTGCGAACCCGGTCGGGTGCGGCCGCGGCCGGGTCGGCCAGTACGACGATCAGCATGAGCAGCGGAAGCGCCGCCGCCACCGCCCAGGTCAGCACGACCCGCACCAGCACCGAGGAACTCCAGTGCATCGTCCAGCCGAGCACCCTGGCCACCACCGGAATGGTGGGCCGGATCAACCGGTCCACGATCAAGAAGGTGACCGCCGCCGACTCGAAGGCGCCGATCGTGAACAGCGCCGCTGTCACGCCGGGGTCGTTGTCCGGGCTCAGATGCGCGAAGACGGCGGTCGCCACGATCACGCCGGGGATCCACAGCGCGAGCGCGCGCACGCTGATCACGACGGGCAGGTGCAGCAGGCGTCGCGCCTCCGCCTCGGTCGGCTTGCGCGCGTCATCGAGCCAGCCGAAGTACACCTTCCGGTCGCGCACCGCGAGCACGATGCCGGCCAGGAACCCCACCGCCGGGTAGATGCCGACGAAGGCGAGCGCCCGCGGCCAATCCGTGCCCAACCTGCCCAGAAAGCCGTTGAGCGCGAGCTGGGTGACGATCACCGCGAGGCCACAGAGATTCGCCGTGGTGACCAACACGGCCAGACCTGCCCGTGCTTTGAGCGCCCAGACGACGAGCTTGGAGATCATGAGGTTCGCGACCCCGATGGACGACGCGCGCCGACGCCGAGCGCAGGCACCGAGCGCGGCAGACTCCGCGCGGCTGCCGGACGTGGCAGGGCGATGCCGCGCAAGGCGGCGACGAAGAACACGAACGAGCAGCATAGAACCAGGACACTCGGCACAGGCGGTTTCCCGGTGGTCTCGCCCGGCTGGTCGGGTGACCGATCCGCACCGCCGTCCACAGGCGCCCTCGGCGGCTCACTATCCGGCCCCGATCCGAGCGCATGCCATCCCATCGCGCGCGCCGCCCCTCTCGTCCGACCTCCCCTCGACTCTATGCGCTCAGCGCAAGACGACGAGCCAGACCGCCGCGTAGTGGGTCAGTGCCGCGAGCACCGTGGCCGCGTGGAAGAACTCGTGGTGGCCGAAGACGGCCGGCCACGGGTTCGGCCATTTGGTGGCGTAGAGGATCGCTCCGCCGCTGTAGATCAGACCTCCGATCAGCAGCAGGATCAGCGGCGCGATGCCGATCTGGTTGTTCAGCTGCCCGGCCACCGGCACGATGGCCCAGCCCAGCAGCAGATACAACGGAACGCCGACCCAGCGGGGCGCGGTCGGCCACAGCAGTTTCAGCGCCACACCGGCCAACGCCCCCGCCCACACAACGGCCAGCAGCGTCTGCCCCGTACTTCCGGGCAGGCCGAGCAGGGCGAAGGGGGTATAGCTGCCCGCGATGAACAGGAAGATCATCGAGTGGTCCGCTCGCTTCATCCGGATGCGGGCGCGAACGGTCGGCCAGGTCACCCGGTGGTAGATCGCGCTGATGCCGAACAGCCCGCACACGGTGAGCCCGTAGACCAGCGTCGACCAACCCGCGGTCGCCGACACCGTGGCGGAGTGGGCGATCAGCACGACGGCCGCGATCGCGGCGACGGCCACCGCCCAGGTGTGGATCCAGCCCCGCATACGCGGTTTGACCAGCGCCTCGGCGAGCGCTTCGCCCGCGGAACCTGGGGCCGGTGTGACCGGTGCCGTGTCGGCGGAGCCGACGGATTCGGACACGAGTACCTCCTGATGGGTGCGACCGGACGACGTCGGTGCGTGGCCCCGCGCCGGGCCGGGTGACGATGAGGCGGCCACCCACTGAACCTGCCAGTAACCTACGCAACCGTAACTTGCGAGCTTATGGCCACTGTACCGGCGTATCGCGGTCGATGCCGGGATCGTGTCACCGAGGCGTAGGGTTGCCCGCGTGGAACTTCCGAGTCAGGTGCGGGGTCTGCCGTATCGCATCTACGAGGCCCGGCTGTCCAGGCAGCTGGCCGGCAAAGAGCATCCCCGGCACGTCGCGGTGATGTGTGACGGCAATCGCCGGTGGGCCCGGGAGAACGGTTTCACCGATGTCAGCCACGGCCATCGGGTCGGCGCGCTGAAGATCGCCGAGCTGGTCGGCTGGTGCGCGGCCGCGGGCATCGAGATGGTGACCGTCTACCTGCTGTCCACCGAGAACCTGCAGCGCGATCCGGACGAACTGGAGACGCTGTTCGAGGTGATCACCGACGTGGTCGAGGAGCTGTCGGCGCCGGAACAGGACTGGAGTGTGCGCATCGTCGGCTCGCTCGAGGGCTTCCCCGAGTTGATCGCCAAGCGGCTGCGCACCGCGGCCGAGCGCACCGACGGCCGCAACGGTGTGCACGTCAACGTCGCGGTCGGCTACGGCGGCAGACAGGAGATCACCGACGCGGTGCGCTCGCTGGTCCGCCAAGAGATCGCCGCGGGCGAAACGGGCGAGGACCTGGTCCAGTCGATCACGGTGAACGCGATCGGCCAGCACCTCTACACCTCCGGTCAGCCGGACCCCGACCTGGTTATTCGCACCTCCGGCGAGCAGCGGCTGTCCGGGTTCCTGCTGTGGCAGAGCGCATACTCGGAGATCTGGTTCACCGAGGCGTACTGGCCGGAGTTCCGTCGGGTGGATTTCCTGCGGGCGCTGCGCGACTATGCCGCGCGCCATCGCCGTTTCGGCGTCTGATTCGATCTTGGAGGGTGAATCGGGCTAAACGGTCGCCCTTCTCGCGTACCGTGCGGTCTCATGAGCTCCTTCGACCACCGGACCGCCGGAGCCGCCGGAGCCGTGCAGCACGGGCCGGGCGACTCGATCAGCTATGCGGAGTTCGGTAGGCGCTTCCTGGAGTACGCCGCCTCCGAGGAGCGCATCGCCGGCGGTTTCGACCAGTTGACCGGCACCGCCTTCGATCTGGGGCCGATCGGGGTCGGGCCGGCCCGGCTGGCCAAGGTGACCGCCCGGGTCCACCTCGGCCAGGCACGGCTGCGCCGCCACGACGACGAGACGATCAGTTTCGAGATGATCATCCCGCTGGACATCGACCTGCTGCTGGACCTGGCGCTCGACCGGCACCGATTCCACGTCGAGGGAACCGTGCACCTGCACCTGACGGTGCGTACGGCCGCGCCCCTGCGCGTGGTGATCGATATCGCCGAGCCGCTGCCGGGTGACGTGCGCGTCGATGTCGCCGCCGCCACCAAGCGCGCGCAGCTGCTGCGCACCCTCGCCGGCGTCGATCACGAGATCAGGCGTTTCGTCGCCCGCTATATCTCCACCGAAATCCGTAAACCGCACATAGCCGCGGTTCGTGATATCGATGTGGCCCGGCGGCTCGATGAGGCGTGGAAATTGTAAGCGGAATCACAATTTCCGCAGCCGCAACCGGTTGATGGTGTGATCGGCGTCCTTGCGAAGCACCAGGGTCGCCCGCGGCCGGGTGGGCAGAATGTTCTCCACCAGATTCGGGCGGTTGGTGTTGTTCCAGATCTCCTGCGCGGTGGCGGTCGCCTGCTCGTCGGTGAATCGGGAGTAGTGGTGGAAATGCGCGTTCGGATCGGCGAAGGCGGTGTTGCGCAGCGTGAGAAACCGTTGTACGTACCACTTCTCGATGTCCTCGATGCGCGCGTCGACATAGATCGAGAAGTCGAACAGGTCCGACACCATCAGCCGTGGACCGGTCTGCAGCACGTTCAAGCCCTCCACGATCAGAATGTCGGGCTGGCGCACGCAATGCAGCTTGCCCGGCACGATGTCGTAGGAGATGTGCGAATACACCGGGGCGCAGACTTCGGCCGATCCGGATTTCACCTCGGTGACGAATCGCAGCAGCTTGCGGCGGTCGTAACTCTCCGGGAAACCCTTGCGGTGCATGATGCCGCGCCGGGTGAGTTCCGCGGTGGGATAGAGAAATCCGTCGGTGGTGACGAGGTCGACCCGAGGGTGATGATCCCAGCGGGCCAGCAGCGCCTGGAGTACGCGCGCGGTGGTGGACTTGCCGACCGCGACGCTGCCCGCGACGCCGATCACGAATGGTACCTGCTGGTCGGGGTGGGTTTCGCCGAGAAAGGTAGCGGTCGCGGCGAACAGTCGCTGGCGCGCGGCGACTTGCAGATGGATGAGACGAGCGAGCGGAAGATAGACCTCCGCGACTTCCTCGAGATCGATCTGTTCCCCGAGGCCGCGCAGCCCGATCAGTTCTTCCTCGGTGAGCACCAAAGGAGTCGACTTACGCAGGGTTCGCCACTGTTTCCGGTCGAATTCCACGTATGGACTCGGCTCGCTCATTCGTGCCACTTACCCGACACTCCGTTTCGGCAAACACGCACAGTTACCGTGCGGATCCGGTGAGATTCGGTCTAGCTGTCGCCGCATAGCCGAATTCTGCTCCGCGTCAACATCGTGGGATGACCGGGGTGCCGGTACCGGTCGGTAACCGACTCGATGACGCAGGTGTGAGCCGCTAATGTCGGCTGGCATGGAAGCGCATCCGCTCGTGACCGAATACCTGCGGCTCGGCCTCGCCTTCGATCGGCTGGAGGAGGGGTTCGTCGACGCCTACACCGGCGATCCGGCCCTGCGCCGGGAAGTTGAGAACGCGCCCGCGCCGCAGCCGCGTGAGCTGGCTCGTCGGGCCGCGGAGTTGCGCGCCGCGGTGCCGGAGGCCGGGTTGGCGTCGCAGCGCGCGGAATTCCTCGACGTGCACCTGCGAGCACTGGAGTGTTCCGGACGGAAGTTCGCCGGAGACGACATCGGCTTCGTCGAGGAGGTCCGCGCCTATTTCGACGTCGACATCGCGCCCGGCGACGTGGACGACTACCGCGACGCGCACCGGCAGATGGACGAGGTGCTCGCCGGGGACGGTCCGCTGGCCGAACGGATGGCCGCGCATCGCAAGGCCGACGAGATCCCGCCGGAGCGCCTGCCGGTCTGCGTGGAGGCGTTCTCCAGCGCGCTGCGCGAGCTGGTGCGCGCCCGCTACCCGCTGCCCGACCACGAACACGTCACCTATGAGGTCGTCGGGGACAAGCCCTGGTCCGGCTTCAACTATTACCTGGGCAACTACCACTCCAGGGTCGCGATCAACTCCGACCTGAAGCAGCACATGGCGCACCTGCCGCAGCTGATCGCGCACGAGTCCTATCCGGGCCATCACACCGAGCACTGCCGTAAGGAGGCCGGGCTGGTCGCCGCCGGGCAGGCCGAGCAGACGCTGTTCCTGGTGAACACGCCGCAGTGCCTGATGGCCGAGGGGCTCGCCGATCTGGCGCTGCGTTCGATCGTCGGGCCGGGATGGGGCAAGTGGGCGCAGGAGATCTACGCGGATCTCGGATTGCGCTTCGACGGCGAACGAGCCGAACGGCTTTCGAACGCCTCGGCCAAGTTGCTGGGCGTGCGGCAGGACGCCGCGCTGCTGCTGCACGACCGAGGGCGCACCCACGACGAGGTGGCGGAGTTCTTGCAGACCTGGAGCCTCACGACGCCGGAGCGGGCGCGCCAGTCGCTGCGATTCCTGTCCTCGCCGCTGTGGCGGGCGTACATCTCGACCTATGTCGAGGGGTATCGACTGCTGGGCGGATGGCTCGATCGCGCGGCCGACGCCGACGATCGGGCGGATCGATTCCGCAGGCTGCTCGACGAGCCGCTGACGCCGGGCGCGGTGCGCGCCGCGGCGTGAGCGCGACGGCAGCCGGGTGCGGCACGCCCTACTGGATCACCGCGCACCCCTGCCCGCCCGCGGAGATGCTGCACAGCAGCAGTGAGAGGGTGCGCAGCAGCGCCTCGACCGGGGAGTTGGGTACCGAGACCAAGCCGACCATGTTCGTTCCTTCGTCAGGTGATCGTGAACTGTCACCAGGGAAACCGGTCGGCGGGCCACTTCTCGTTACCGCTTGTAGAGCCCCATGAATCAGGGTCACGCCGTCCGGGCGCACTTCCGGAGGGCGCGGTCGGGCCTCGTGCGCGGGCTCAGGTCCGCGAAGGTGAAGGACGCCGTGATCGGGTCGCTCCCTGTGGCTTTTTCATTCGTTTGGTGACAGTGGCGGCAACGCGCCCTGTCGCGAAGGTGCGCGAGCGGGCCATCGCGTCGTCCTCGGGCACGAACGCGGCCGCCCCGGTGCGCCAAGGGCTGCCCTGCCGCGGCCGCACGTGTGGGTCGGCGGCGACAGTACTTCCTCAATTCACTGCTGCGCGCGGAAGATGACGCACGTGGTGGTGGCGTGCGCGACCAACCGGCCCTTCTCGTCGACCACCCGTCCCTCGGCGGTCGCGGTGGTGCGCCCGACGTGGATCGTGGTGCCGGTGGCGGTGAGGCGTTGCCCATCGGTGGGCACCGCCCGGATGTAGTTGATCTTCAGCTCCAGCGTCGTGTACCCGACGCCCGGCTCCAGCGTGGTGTGCACCGCGCAGCCCATCACCGAGTCGAGCAAGGTGGCGCAGATGCCGCCGTGCGTGGTGCCGAGCGGGTTGGCGAAGTCGGGCCGGGTGCGCAGCGCGAAAACCACCTTGCCGTGCTCGAGTTCATCGACCTCCATGCCGAGCATGTCCCCGATGAAGGGCGGGCGATCCGCCCTGGTCATGGCGGTGCGCAGCAGTTCGAGACCGGACAGCTGAGCCAGGTCGACCGTGGCTTCGGACATCAATCCCATCCTTTCGATGAACCGATCGGTCCACATCTGAGATGATTGGAGCATGGACCGATCGGTTCACGCAACCGTGGGCAAGGAGCTCGCATGACCGCAGGGCCGCGCACCAGGCTGATCGAAAGCACCATCGAACTGGTGCGGGAGCAGGGCGTGCACGCCGCCGGACTGGCCACTCTGCTCGAACGCGGGAACGTTTCGCGCAACTCGCTCTACCAGCACTTCCCGGCGGGCAAGAGCGAGTTGGTCGAGACCGCCACCCGGGTGGCGGGCGCCCGGATCGGTGAGGTGATCGACAAGGTCACCGCCGCGCCGCCCCGGGGCTGGTTCGATGCGCTGCTCGGCTGGTGGGTCACCGCGCTGGAGAAGACCGGCTATCGCGCCGGGTGCCCGGTCCTCGGGGCGGCGCTGGCCGAGTCCGAGCCCCGGGTGCAGGCCGCCGCGGGCGAGGTCTTCGGCGCCTGGCACGACCGGCTCGGCGCGGCGCTCGTCGCCGCGGGGATGTCGGCCGAGGAAGCGCGCTCGTTCGGCAGCTTCGCGTTGAGCGCGATGGAGGGCGCCATCGTCCAGGCGCGCGCCATGAAGTCCACTCGGCCCCTGGAAGACGCGCAGCGACATCTCACGGTGCTGTTGGAGAGCTACCTCCCCGAGGACGGCGCGTCCCGCTGAGCGTCCGACCGTGCCTCGCGGGCGTGTCGCGCGTCACGACGGGCGGCACGAAGCGCCCATGGTGACCGAGCGGGATGAACCCCCTGCTCGAGGGCGGGCCTCCCGGCCCATAGACTGAGGCCGTGACGCAGACGACCGCCTCTGTCAATTCCCAGTCTCTCGGTGAGCTCGATCCGGAGCTCGCTGCCGCGATGGCAGGCGAGCTCGCCCGCGAACGCGACACGCTCGAGATGATCGCCTCCGAGAACTTCGTGCCGCGCGCGGTGCTGCAGGCGCAGGGCAGCGTGCTCACCAACAAATACGCCGAGGGCTACCCGGGGCGGCGCTACTACGGCGGCTGCGAGCACGTCGACGTGGTGGAGACCTTGGCGCGCGACCGTGCCAAGGAGCTGTTCGGCGCGGAGTTCGCCAACGTGCAGCCGCATTCCGGCGCGCAGGCGAACGCCGCGGTGCTGATGTCGTTGATGAACCCGGGCGACAAGCTGCTCGGCCTCGACCTCGCGCACGGCGGTCACCTCACCCACGGCATGCGCCTGAACTTCTCCGGCAAGCTCTACGAAGTGCACTCCTACGGCGTGAGCAAGGAAGACCACCGCGTCGACATGGACGAGGTGCGCGAGATCGCCTTGCAGGCGCGTCCGAAGGTGATCGTGGCGGGCTGGTCGGCCTACCCGCGCCATCAGGACTTCGCGGCCTTCCGCTCGATCGCCGACGAGGTCGGCGCCTACCTGTGGGTGGACATGGCCCACTTCGCCGGTCTGGTCGCCGCCGGTCTGCACCCCTCGCCGGTGCCGTACGCCGACGTGGTGTCCTCGACCGTGCACAAGACCCTCGGCGGTCCGCGCTCCGGCCTGATCCTGGCCAAGCAGGAGTACGCCAAGAAGCTGAACAGCGCGGTCTTCCCCGGCCAGCAGGGCGGGCCGCTCATGCACGCCATCGCCGCCAAGGCCGTCGCCTTCAAGATCGCCGCGGGCGAGGAGTTCAAGAACCGCCAGGAGCGCACCCTGTCCGGCGCGAAGATCCTGGCCGAGCGGCTCACCGCCGCCGACGTCAAGGACAAGGGCGTCAGTGTGCTCACCGGCGGCACCGACGTGCACTTGGTGCTGGTCGACCTGCGCAACTCCGAACTCGACGGCCAGCAGGGCGAGGACCTGCTGCACGAGATCGGCATCACGGTCAACCGCAACGCCGTCCCGTTCGACCCGCGTCCCCCGATGGTCACCTCCGGCCTGCGCATCGGTACCGCCGCCCTGGCCACCCGCGGCTTCGGCGACACCGAATTCACCGAGGTCGCCGACATCATCGCCGGCGCGTTGGCCGGTAACGCCGACCTGGACTCGCTGCGCGCCCGGGTGAGCAAGCTGGCCAGGGACATTCCGCTGTACGACGGCCTGGAGGACTGGCGTCTGCTCGGCTGACCACGCGACCTGCTTCGCGCCTCCGAGCTGCTCGTCGAAGGTGCGAAGCAGGAACCGCAATTGCCTCAACCTACGAGCAGACGCGGCGATCCGGAACTACCGGTCCATGCGCGCTTTGGCCCGCACGATCGATTCGTCCAAGTAGCGAGCGATATCGGCGCTGGTACCGGGGCGGATCATCAGAGCGCGGTTGGCGGGCACCTCGCAGTAACGGCCGTCGGGCGTGTCGATCCAGCGTAGGCGGCCGGTGCGCATCGGTTCGGCGTTGCGCGGACCGAGCAGCACGGCAGCGGTACCGCGGGTGGTGCACTTCTGCCGCCAGAAACGCCGATAGCGTTCTTTGGCCTGGCTGGCGGGCGCGTTGCCGAACAAGTCGGTGCGATCGTCGTTGAGATCATCGAGCAGGAAGCTCTTCTCACCGACCGTTCCGGCCGGGGTGTCCGGCAGCAGTCGCACCAGTTCGGTGGCGAGCTGGTCGATTCGGCAGCGGCGCAACTTGATCCGCCCGCCGTCCGGCGCAGGCGATTGCACGGCGAGCACACCCGAGCCGGTGCGCGTGCCGCAGGCGACGGCGCGCAGTTCGACGCCTTCGCGCGTGTTGTCGTAGCCGAACAGTTCGATACGCCAGTCGGGGCCGGCCAGCGTGGTGATCGCGCTGCGCAGCGGCAGCCGTTCGTCACGTCCCAGCTCGGCACGGAACTGCCGCTGATACGCCTGGTACTCGCGCAGGCCGGGGAACCGGCTGGTGAACCGGAACGGGAAGGGCATCCGGTCGAGGCCGGTCCCGAACCATGCCGCGGCGAACTGCTCGGCCGACAGTGACCACTGCGCCGTCATTTCTCCCCCAGCGCGGGCGGCACGGTCGGTTTCACCTCGCCGAGCAACTCTTTCGCGTGCTCTTCGGTGCGCAGATACTTCGGCGACTTGTGCTCGTCGTCGTCCGTGCGCCTACCGCGCAGCCCCGGCGGGATCATCCCCGAATAGCCCGGGGCGCCCGGCGTGCCAGGGCGTCCCGGCGTGGTGGAGGGCGCGTTCGCCGCCGCCAGGGCGGTGGGTTGGGCGGGCCGTGACGTGCCCGATCCCGCTTCACTGCCCGCGGCGCTCGGAGTTCCGGCCGCACCGGGCATGCCGGGCCTGGTCGGTGTGCCGTTCGGCCTGCCATCGAACGACGTCGCCGTGACGGCGGCGGGTGCGGTCGGCAGCGGCGTGGTGGACGCGAACGGCGCGACCGGGGTCGATGTCGGCGTCCTCGTGGTGGATGCCGGAGTGGTGGTGGTCGCGTCCTGGGACTGCGAGACAGCCTGCGCCGTCGTCGTTTCCGGAGTGGCCTCCGTCGACGCCGTCCGATCGTCGGGCACGCCGTCCTCCTCCACGCCGCTGGGGGAGGGGGTGTCCGCGGAAGCGGGCTCGCCGCCGGAGGAGGACGTGTCGGTGGGCCGGGTGTCGCCCACCGGCTGCGAACCGACGTTCGTGCCCACCGCCGTGCCGGTGCCGGTCTCGACATCCGTCGGTGTGGTGGCGGCGGGGCTGACCGGAGGCGGCAGCGTGGGGATGGCGGGCGCCGTGGCCCCGTACGGCTGGATGTACTGGGTGTTCATCTCGTCGCGGGCCTGCTCTTCCCGCGTGTTGCGTTGTTCCGGATCGGCCGGGCCACCCGACGAATCCACCAGATCGGGCACCGACACCTTGAACTTGGCCGCCGCGTCCGCCGCCGACGACAGCGGCACACTCTGCGCGCTCAACGCCTCGCCGAATTCACCGACCCGCGCCGCGTACTCCCGCATGCCGCGGACCGCACTGTCGGCAGCCGCGCCCTCCCAGTGGTGTTCCACCGCCTTCTTGATCGCGTTCTCGAACTGCTGCCCCGCGTTCGTGACCGCCGCGGCGATGGCCGACCACGCGGCGAACGCACTGTCGAGCGCGGCCGGATTCATCGTGTCGGCCGCCTGCTTGATCTCCGCGTGCGAGAAACTCTGCGCGTTCTCCGGATCGGTGATCGCGCGGCCGTCGGTCTGTCTCATGCTCGCTTCCCCCGGTGTTCAGCTGCCCGCGGGCAGCAGCGGTGCGACTGCTCGGGCGATATCGGTGGCGTTGTCACACGGCGATAGTTTGCGTGGGTGCTTGCCGCTCGGATCATCGACGAGGATGTACAGCGAGCCGTTGTACAACTCCACATTGACCGTGCAGCCACCCGGAACGTCGGGACGAGCTTCGTACCGCAGCGCATCCCGACTGCCGACCGGGATACCCGTGGCCGCAGGGAATTTCTCTTTCACCTGATCGAGCGTCCCGTTGGTCGTCTGGATCGTGAAGCTGTATCCAGCGCGCGCGACATACCGGCAGCCCTTCCAACTGATTCCGCCCGTGCTGTTCTGCTTCGGTGCGGGTGGCAGCGCGTCCCACTGGTGTTCGGCCAAAAACTGTGCTGTGAGGGCATTACAGGGATCGAATGTCGTCGCTGGTCCCGCAGCCGAGTTCGGTCCGGAGCCGGTGGCATCCGGTCGTGCCGTAGCTGTCGCGGATCGTGTCGGTGCAGTCTCGGCACCGCATCCGGTGACCAGTACCGCCAGCATCGCGACGGCTACGAGACTCGCTTTCAGCCAACCGCTTACGTGCGCACTGCCGGTCATACGCGGAGTTCCCGCATCTTGGCCGCGAACTCGGCGTCGGTGCGCTGGTAGGTGTCGCTGATGGCCTTGAACATGGCTCGTATTTCCTCGGCGACGGTGATGTAGTCGCTCAACGTGTCGTAGGCGTTGTTCGGGCCGCCGAAGGCTTTCTCCCGGAACAACCGGACCAGTTCTACCGCCGACGAAAGGCGTGGATTGTCCTCGCCCAACCCCCACTGCGTCTTCTCGCCGAGATCGCGAGCGTCCGCGCGGGCGCCGGTGAGCTGGTCGATCAACTCCTGGCACGCCTGGTCGATCTCCACGAACCCCTGCGGGTCCATCCGCACCTGCAATGCCCCGGTCTTCGCAGCCTCGATGTGCCCGGGAAACGGGCTGTCCGCCATCGTCGCCCCTTCCGTCAGTGCCGTCTGACCTTATAGACGCGCCACATCTCGCTCCGGTTCCATCGAAACACAGCCGACCTCGCGGGTGCGCCCCGTCGCGCCACTCGTCGCCGCCGGCATAACCGTCGCGAGCTGGGCTGTTGTGCCGAAACGCGCGTGGGTGCGACGAATCCGATTCCCTGTCAAGGCTGCTGACGGACGGTCAGCGCGCGCCCGCCGCCCCGAGCAGGGCGGGGTAGTCCTTCAAATCGATGTCGTTCGCTGCGTTGTCACCGTATTTCATCATCAGCGTGAACAGCCGGGAACCGAGGAACCGGTTCCGCATCCTGATGCCACGCGCGGTTTTCGGCGCCAGGAAACGACCGGCGTTGCTGTTGCCCGCGATCTTCGCGTAGCGCTTCATGATCTCGTCGTAGCGGGCGAAGGCCACGGTGTGATCGCCGTCGGCGCAGGCCAATTCCCCCGCGATGACGTACGCGCCGACCACGGCGAGTCCGGTGCCGAATCCGCCGAGCGTGTTGCCGTACGCGGAGTCGCCGACCAAGGCGACCCGCCCCTTGGTGTAACCGTCGGCCATGCGGACCTGACCGAGCGAATCCAGGTAGACATCATCGAATTCGGTCATGTCGGCGAGCATCCGCGGCACTTCCCACCCGATCCCGACGTAGGTCCGCGCGAGGATACGTCGCTGGGCCGCGCTGTCGTCCCTGGCGTAGTCGAGCACGGGGGAGGCGAACATGTACATCTGCTGTGCCTTCGGGCCGCCGCTGATCGCGAGTCGTCCGGGAGCGTTGTGGGCGTGGGCGACCGCCCGTTCGCGAGGGCCTGTCGCCTCGCCGCTCCACGGGCTCGCACCCGCGACGGCGTAGTAGTAGCCCAGGTGTTTCACGAAGTCCCGCTCGGGCCCGAAAGCCAGCCTGCGTACCCGCGAATGGATGCCGTCGGCGCCGAAGACGAGGTCGAAGGTGCGGGCGGGCGCGCGCTCGAATTCGACGTGCACGCCGGTGGCGGTCTCGGTGAGGGCGGTGATCGAATCGCCGAACAGGTATTCGCAGCGGTCGGCGGTGCGGCGGTAGATGATCTCGGAGAGGTCTCCGCGCAGGATCTCGACGTCGCCGCCGGTGAAGTCTCCCGACAGGACCGCCAGTCGTGAGCCCTGCTCGTCGACGAAGACCATGTCGGTGGTGCCGGTCCTGCGCCGCTCGACGTCGTCGAGGATGCCCATCCGCGTCAGCACGGTGCGGTGTGTACTGCCCTTGAAATCGACGGCCTGACCGCCGGGCCGCAGCGCCGGGGCGCGCTCGACCACCGTGACCGCGAAGCCGTAACGGTACAGCCAGTAGGCCAGCGACGGTCCGGCGATGCTCGCGCCGGAGACGAGAACGGTGGTGTTGCGCATGGGGTCTCCTGTCCCGAAATCTGCGTCCATCGGAAACTGTATCCGATGGACGCAGATTAGCGTATGGTAGACACAGTTACGCGGCAAGACGTTTTTCCGGAAGGATCTCGGGCATGCCGACACCAACCGCACTCGAACTGCTCTGGGGGACCGGTCAGCGCCCTAAGCGCGGTCCGAAACCCGCGCTGTCGCTGGAGCGGATCGTCGGGGAGGCCATAGCGCTGGCCGACGCCGAAGGGCTGGCGAGCCTGTCCATGCAGCGGCTGGCCGAGCGTCTGGGCTTCACGAAGATGTCGCTGTACCGCTACGTGCCGGGCAAGGCCGAACTGGTCGCGCTGATGCTGGACACGGCGCTCGGCGCGCCCCCGGAGATGAGCGCGGGCGCGGAGGCGCCGCAGGACGCGTGGCGCGACCTGCTCGGCGAGTGGTGCGAGACGATCTACGAACGTCTCCGTGCCCACCCCTGGTCGCTGGAGGTGTCGGTGGGCGCGCGGCCGGTCGGCCCGAACGAAATGGCCTGGATGGAATCCGCGCTCGCCGCGCTCGCCGGAACCGGGCTCACCACCGCGGAACGCCTGGACACCATCGTCCTGCTCATCGGCCACGCCCGCAGCCTCGCGCAGCAGCAGCGAGTGATGGACGCCGACGCGTTCGAGAAACAGATCGCAGGGCAGTTCGCCGAGATGATGGCCGCCGCGGCCGATCGTTACCCGGCCGCCGCCGCCGCGTTCGCCGAGCAGGGCGTGGTCGCGGGCGGGGAGGGCGCGCTGCGATTCGGCATCGGGCGAATTCTCGACGGACTGGCCGTGCTCATCGCGAGCCGCCGGTGACCGGCGCGGCCTACGCTCGGACCATGAGCGACGAACTCGACCTGAAACAGGACTCGATCACCACCGTGCGGGAGTTCTTCGCCGCGCTGGAGCTGGGCGCCGCCGAGGAGGCGATCGACCTGCTGCACCCGGACATCGTCTGGAAGAACACCTCGCTGCCCGATGTCACGGGCGTCCGCCGGGTGGGTGGCGTGCTGCGCGGCCTGCGCCGTGACTGGCTCGGCTTCGGGGTGGATCTGCACCACATCGCCGCCGACGGCGACATCGTGCTCACCGACCGCACCGACTACCTGCGCTTCGGGCCGGTGCGCGTCGGCTTCTGGGTGACGGGCACGTTCGAACTGCGCGACGGCCGAATCATCCTGTGGCACGACCACTTCAGCTGGGAGAACTTCCTGCGCGGCACGGCCGTCGGCCTCTGGCGCGCCGCACTGACCCGCGGCTGACCCGGTGTCAGGAGTGCTGGACCAAGTAGTCGAGGTAGACCGGCCGCAACACCTCGGCGACCGCGCCGTCGCCGGCGTGGACGTAGTCGTCGAGCATGGGCAGCACGTACTTGATGTCCGCCTCGCTCTCGCCGACATTGCCCGCGGCGGCTTCCGCGGCCGGGATCGACGTGAGCAGCCGCCACAGGAACTTCACGTCACCGCGTCGCACGGCCAGCTTCATCGCCCGGTCGTGCAACTCCTTCGACGACAGCTTCTCCAAATCCTCGTTACCGGACATACCAGCGACTCTATCCGTCGAATCGGGCCACAGCGACCGTGTGGCGAAACCCGGAGCCGCTCGAAGGCCGTGCTGCGACAACTGCCATGCCATCGCAACCACCGCCCGGCCTCCGGGGTGAAACGTATCTGACGATCCGACCCGGACGACGGCACCCGGATGCCGGTCGATCGGCTCGGGCCGAAGGATGTCACCGAAGCCGTGCCGCGGGTCGATCGCTGGCCCGAGGCGCTCGCCCCGTCGACCGAGTTGCGGCGCTGGTTCCACGCCGACCGGGACGCGCGCGGCCCGCAATTCGCCCATCGATACCGCGCCGAACTGGCAGCGCTGGAGGTTCAGCAAGATTTGCGGGAATTACGCGCTCTGGCCGCCGAAGGTCCGGTCACATTGCTGACAGCCGTACAGGATCCGGTGCACAGCCATGTTCCGGGGTTGCTCGACCTGCTGGGTCGAGTGCCCGCGACGTGCTGGTTTACGACAAATTCACGGACACGCCTTTCAGTCCCTGAGCGCGGACATGGGGATCGGAGGTAGCGTCGGGTGTGCGGGCCGCGGCGGTGTGGCTCGTACGGGAGGTCCTGGCCGTGACTGAGCTACTCAGTACGAGGGGGCCGGTACCCGGCCCTCGTGGCACCTGACGGCAACGTCGGGTCCATCAGGACGGACCGGTCCAGCGAGATCGTTCGTGCGACTGCCGCACGGACACAGAGGAGCCCACCGTGACTGCTGCACGCTCCGTTTCCGCTCCCTCGGCGAACTCCAGCTCCGCGAAAGGCGGAGCCGCCGCGAAGGGGGCCCGCCCCTCGCAATTACTCGGCAAAACCTTCGTCATCGACACGTCCGTCCTGCTGTCGGATCCCTGGTCCTTCACGCGGTTCGGCGAACATGACGTGGTGTTACCCCTGGTGGTCATCAGTGAACTCGAAGCCAAAAGGCACCATCACGAGCTGGGCTGGTTCGCGCGAGAAGCGCTGCGCAACCTGGACGATCTGCGCCTGCAGTACGGCAGGCTGGATCAGCAGGTGCCGATCGGCGCCGAGGGCGGAACGTTGCAGGTGGAACTGAACCACACCGATCCCGCGGTCCTTCCGGTCGGCTTCCGCACCGACACCAACGACTCCCGAATCCTGGCATGTGCGCTCAACCTCGCGGCCGAGGGCCGCGACGTGGTGTTGGTGTCCAAGGACATTCCGCTGCGGGTCAAGGCCAGTGCGGTGGGCTTGCAAGCCGACGAGTACCACGCCCAGGACGTGGTGACCTCCGGCTGGTCCGGCATGGTGGAGCTCGATGTCAGCATCGCGCACATCGATCGGCTCTACGCGGAGTCGGTGATCGATCTGGACGAGGCGCGAGAGCTGCCCTGCCATACCGGTATTCGGTTGCTCGGAGTCAGCTCCAGCGCACTCGGCCGGGTGACCCCGGACAAGCGGGTGCAACTGGTCCGTGAACGCGAGGCATTCGGGCTGCACGGCCGTTCCGCCGAGCAGCGCATCGCGCTCGATCTGCTGCTGGACGAGAGCGTCGGCATCGTCTCCCTCGGTGGCAGGGCGGGTACCGGCAAGTCGGCGCTGGCGTTGACCGCGGGCCTGGAGGCGGTGCTGGAACGGCGGACGCAGCGCAAGGTGGTGGTCTTCCGTCCGCTGTACGCGGTCGGCGGTCAGGATCTCGGCTACCTGCCCGGCACCGAGAGCGAGAAGATGGGTCCCTGGGCGCAGGCGGTCTTCGACACCCTCGACGGGCTGGCCAGCCGGGAGGTGATGGAGGAGGTGCTCAGCCGCGACATGCTGGAGGTGTTGCCGCTGACCCACATTCGCGGGCGGTCGCTGCACGACTCCTTCGTGATCGTGGACGAAGCCCAGTCGCTGGAGCGCAATGTGCTGCTCACGGTGCTCAGCAGGCTGGGAACCGGCTCACGGGTGGTGCTCACCCACGACGTGGCCCAGCGGGACAATCTGCGCGTCGGAAGGCACGACGGTGTCGCGGCGGTGGTCGAGAAACTCAAAGGCCACCCGTTGTTCGCGCACATCACGCTGACCCGTAGCGAGCGCTCGCCGATCGCGGCGTTGGTCACCGAGATGCTGGAGGAATACGGCCCCAACGCCTGATCCCCCAGCGCCGTTCGGCGGTGTGTTTCACAGCACATCCGGCGGGTATCATCCGCCGCGATAGCTGTTCGGTATGACCCGGTGACCCTCGTCGATCACCGGGTCATTGCCTGACAATCGGCCGAGGCTACGCGCGATGTCACGGAGTCCGTGGTGTGCCGGTAGCCCACAGCGAGAGGATGGACATGCACCACTTCGCTCGACGAACGGCTGGATTCACCGCAGTGCTCGCCGCCGCTGGGCTGGCCTTGGCCGGGTGCGGCGACGATGACGACTCCGACCCCGGCGCCACCATGACCGGCATGATGACGAGCATCATGACCACGATCGCGAGCCCGACCACCACCGCGGCCGACGACGACACCACCACCACCGAGGGCGGCGCCACGGGCACGACGGCCCCGGCGGCCGGGGGGACCAGGATCCCCACGCCGGGCGGCGAGATCGCCGTCGACGGCGACATCTACGAGAAATACATGGAACTCGGCGGCCCGACCGGCACGCTCGGCCTCCCGAGGGAAGCGGAGGAGAAAGGCCCCGACGACGGCGAGTACCAGGACTTCGCCGGCGGCACGATCTACGAGGCAAAAGACGGCGAACCGCACGTCGTCTGGGGCGAGATCCGCAAGGCGTGGGAAGAGAACGGCGGCGCGCAGGGGCCCCTCGGCTACCCGGTCAGCGACGAGAAGGACATCCCCGGTGGCAAGCAGAGCGATTTCACCGGCGGCACCATCACCTGGGTGAACGGTACTATCACCGTCACGCCGAAGTAACGACCAGGTATTCGGCGTCCGGGGCCGCCCGCGTGGCCCCGGTAGCCTGCCCATTCCACCCATCCGCCCCCGCTTCGCGGGCCAAGCCGCTAGGTTATCTCGGTGCAAACTCTCCTGACCGATCGCGAACTGCTCGAATCGCTCGCGGTGGACGTAGAACTGCTGCTGCGCAAGCACGTCGATGTCGCCGACGGGTGGCAGCCACACGACCTCGTGCCGTGGGACGACGGGCGCAACTTCGCCTTCCTCGGCGGTACCGACTGGACGCCGGACCAGTCCGAACTCGGTGAAACCGCCAAACTGGCGTTGACCGTCTCGGTGCTGATCGCCGACAACCTGCCCTCGTATCACCGCGAGATCGGCAAGTACCTGCGCACCGGCGCGTGGTGGCGCTGGGTCGGCCGCTGGACGGCCGAGGAGAACCGCCACGAGATCACGATCCGCAACTACCTCATGGTCACCAGGGCCGTCGACCCGGTGGAACTGGAGCGGTTGCGGATGGAGCACATGACCAAGGGCTTCCGCCGCCCGGCGATGCACCTGCTCGATGTGCTGGCCAACTGCGCGTTCGAGGAGTCCGCCAGCGCCGTGCGGCACCGCAACATCGCGGCGCTCGGCGAGAACCCCCTGGTCACCGCCATCGCCGAGCGCATCGCGCTGGACGACGAACTGCAGTCGGTGTTCTTCGCCGACCTGATCTCCGCCGCTCTCGATCTGGTGCCGGACCAGGCCGTGCGGGCCATCGCCGACCGGATCGCCGGTTTCGAGGTCCCGACAGTGACGCTTTCCGACGGCCGCGACAGCGACGAGGTGCTGGCCGAGGCGGGCGTCTACGACCGCGCCAAGGAGGGAGAGCTGGTCTTCGCTCCGTTGCTGCGTCGTTGGAACATCTTCACGCGCACGGATTTCGGTCCGGATGGCGAACTGGCGCGCGACGAGCTCTCGCACCTGCGGGACTGAACCGCCGCCTCCGGATCACGGTCCGGCGAACGCCACCTCGGTAGCCCGACGGCTACGGAGGTGGCGTTCGTTCTGTCGCGGCTCGGTCGGCCCTCGTCAGTCCTGTTCCTTCACCTTCGCCATGGCGAGCACGTCGAGGCGGCGGTCGAGCTCCTCCTCGGTCAGTTTCTCGTTCAGCAGACCGCGATCGATGACGGTCTGGCGAATGGTCTTCTTCTCCTTCAACGCTTCCTTCGCGACCGCGGCCGCCTCCTCGTAGCCGATGGCCGAATTCAGCGGTGTCACGATCGAGGGGGAGGACTCGGCAAGTGTGCGCAGGTGCTCGACGTTGGCGACCAGGCCGCGCACGCACTTGTCGGCGAACAGACGAGAGACGTTGGCCAGCAGGCGGATCGACTCCAGCAAGTTGCGCGCCATCACCGGGATGTAAACGTTCAATTCGAAAGCGCCGTTCGCGCCGGCGAAGGCCACCGCGGCGTCGTTGCCGAGCACCTGCGCGCCGACCTGGGTGACCGCTTCGGGCAGTACCGGATTCACCTTGCCGGGCATGATCGAGCTGCCCGGCTGCAGATCCGGCAGCTGGATCTCGGCCAGACCTGTCAGCGGGCCCGAGCCCATCCAGCGAATGTCGTTGGCGATCTTGGTCAGGCTCACCGCGATCGTGCGGAGCGCGCCGGAGGCCTCCACCAGACCGTCGCGCGCGGCCTGCGCCTCGAAGTGGTCCTCGGCCTCACGCAACGCGTCGATGCCGGTCGCGCGCACCAGCTCGGCGACGACCTTCGCGCCGAAACCCTCCGGCGCGTTCAGCCCGGTGCCGACCGCCGTTCCGCCGATCGGCAGTTCGCCGAGCCGCGGCAGTGTCGCCATGATGCGGTCGATGCCCGCCGCGACCTGACGGGTGTAGCCGCCGAACTCCTGGCCGAGGGTCACCGGGACGGCGTCCATGAGATGGGTGCGGCCGGACTTCACTACCGTGCGCCATTCGGTCGACTTGTCCAGCAGCGCCAGCCGCAGATGCTCCAGCGCGGGAACCAGATCGGTGATGACCGCTTCGGTCGCGGCGAGATGCGTTGCCGTGGGAAAGGTGTCGTTTGACGACTGCGACATGTTCACGTCGTCGTTCGGATGGACCGTGACGCCCTTCGCTTCGGCCAGCGAGGCGATCACCTCGTTGGCGTTCATGTTCGAGCTGGTGCCGGAACCGGTTTGGAAGACGTCGATCGGGAACTGATCGTCGTGCTTGCCTTCCGCGATCTCGTTCGCCGCGGCGACGATGGCATCGGCCTTCTCCGGATCGAGCAGACCCAGGTCGCGGTTCACCGTGGCACACGCGGCCTTCAGCAGGCCGAGCGCGCGAATCTGCGCGCGCTCCAAGCCGCGTCCGCTGATCGGGAAGTTCTCCACGGCCCGCTGGGTCTGCGCCCGCCACAGAGCGTCCACCGGAACCCGGACCTCGCCCATGGTGTCGTGCTCGATGCGGTACTGCGTCTCCGTCTCCTCGGTCATGCTTTCGACCCTATGCCGCGGCCGCTTCCCGTGGGGCTGCCACGCCTGAGGTCATTCGCACACGCCGACACGCCGCACCCGGGAATACGAAACGACAAGACGGGTGCCCTCGCCCCTGCCCTGAGAAGTACCTCATGTGCCGCGAACACGCCGCGACGAAGTCGCGGCCAGAAGTCACGGCAGCGGCGGGACCGCGTGTTCGTCGCCGATGAAGTCGACCGAGGAGTATTCGCGCAGCTTGGTCAGGCGGTGGTAGGCGTCGATCATGCGGACCGTGCCGGACTTCGAGCGCATGACGATCGAGTGGGTCGACGCGCCGCCGCCGTAGTAGCGCACGCCGCGCAGCAGGTCGCCGTCGGTGACGCCGGTGGCGCAGAAGAAGACGTTGTCACCGGAGACCAGGTCTTCGGTGGTCAGGACGCGGTCGAGGTCATGGCCCGCGTCGATCGCCTTCTGCCGTTCCTCGTTGTCCTTCGGCGCGAGCATGCCCTGTAGTTCGCCGCCCATACAGCGCATCGCGGCGGCGGCGATGATGCCCTCGGGGGTGCCGCCGATGCCGACCAGGATGTCGGTGCCGGAGTCGGGGCGGGCCGCGGCGATCGCGCCCGCGACGTCGCCGTCGGAGATCAGGCGGATGCGGGCGCCCGCGTCGCGCACCTGCTGGATCAGTTCGGCGTGCCGGGGACGGTCCAGGATGCAGACGGTCAGGTCGGACTTCGACAAGTTCTTGGCCTTGGCGACCCGGCTGATGTTCTCGCCGATGGGGGCCGAGATATCGATCACGTCGGCGGCGTCGGGGCCGACGGCGATCTTGTGCATGTAGAACACCGCGGAGGGGTCGAACATGGCGCCGCGCTCGGCGACGGCCAGCACCGAGATCGCGCCGGGCACGCCCTTGGACATCAGCGTGGTGCCGTCGATCGGGTCGACCGCGAAGTCCACTTCAGGACCGGTGCCGTCGCCCACGGCCTCGCCGTTGTACAGCATGGGCGCTTCGTCCTTCTCGCCCTCGCCGATGACGACGATGCCGCGCATGGACACCGAGCTGACCAGCTGCCGCATGGCGTCGACGGCGGCTCCGTCGCCCCCCTCCTTGTCGCCGCGTCCGACCCACCGGCCCGCGGCCATCGCCCCGGCCTCGGTCACGCGGACCAGCTCGAGTGCGAGGTTGCGGTCGGGCGCCTCGCGGCGGCTAGGTGTGGGAGAAGTTGCCGTCATTGCGGGGTGCCTCCTGTGCGTCGGTACGTACCGGTCGATTGTCTCATTCGGTCTGGCACGGGCGTACACCCCTGCTGCGCGGGTCGGGGTGGGCGGGGCGGCATCGCCGCGCGAGTGGATACTGGGAGCGTGTCGTACCAAAAGCCGCGCATCTTGAACGACTACCGGGATCTGTTCTGGTCGTTGATCCCGTTGGTGCTGATCGCGCTGGTGTTCGCGGGCCTGGCCAGCCAGTGCAGTTTCGCCGCGAACGGTCCGACGCAGGGGCAGATCCCCCATTTCGACGTCGAAGCGGCGCTCACCGCCGACGCTCGTTCCTTGCCGTTCCCGATCCGGAACCCCGCTCTGCCCGCTGATTGGACGCCCAATTCCGGCAGCCGTGAATCCATCGGCGGCACCGGCGGCGGATCGGTCAGCACGGTCGGCTACATCACGCCGCAGGGCACCTACATGCGATTCACCCAGAGCAACGCGACCGAGGAGGCGCTGGCCCGGTTCGTGCTCGGGTCCCGGTATGCCAGCGGCGCCGAGCAGGTGGGGGCGCAGAAGTGGATCGTCTACGCCGAGCAGGGGTCGGAGACGGCGTGGATCACCGACCTCGGCCAGTCCCGCGTACTGATCACCGGTGCGGGCGACCAGGCGGCGTTCACCACGCTCGCCCAGGCGATCACGGCGGCGCAGCCGCTGCAACGCTGACCCGCCCCTTGCTGTCGGCCGCGCGCGACCGCTAGGGTTTGCCGCGGTACGAGGCACGTGCCGAACCGGATCTCGGAGGTCGATGAATATGGCTGTCAACAGCCGTTCTTCGCATGCCCTTCGCCGGTTCGCGCGCCACTGATTCTCCGCATACACCTCGACGCGGACCGGTCTTTTCTTCGATGACCAGGAGTGTCACGTGTCTGCTCTCATTTCCCCCGACCTGCGCACCGAACGCCTGATCCTGCGGTCGTGGACCGCCGACGAGGCCGCCGCCGTGCTCGACGACCGGCGTCGGCCCGCGTGGTCGGCGGACTTTCCCGCCGAAGGAGATCGCGTCATCGCGGAGTTGTTCGCCGCGAACCCGGACTGGCTCGGCCCGTTCGGCCACCGCCTGATCGTCGAGCGATCGAGTGGACTCGTCGTCGGATCGATCGGGCTTTTCTGGCCGCCCTCCGACGGAGAGCTGGAGATCGGGTACGGCGTCGTCGCCTCGCGTCGCGCTCGTGGCTACGCCACCGAGGCCACTGTCGCCTTGACGGCGCACGCGTTCACCGCGCCCGGCGTCCGCGTGGTGCGCGCCGATGCGGAACTGTCCAATCCGTCGTCGGTGCGTGTGCTGGAGAAGGCCGGATTCCAGCGGCTGAGCAGCGCGGGCGGCGTCGCGCGATTCCGCGCCGTGGCCGCGCCGCGCCAGGAATGACCGAGCGGGCTGTCGTCAGCGGTGGCTCACCACGTTGACGACGGTTCCGCTCGGGTCACGGACGAAGAAGCGGCGCACGCCCCAGGGCTCGTCGCGCAAGGGATAGACGACGTCGGCGCCCGCGGCGGTCACCGCCGCGTGTACGGCGTCGACGTCGTCTACCTCCACACTCATGTCGGGCTGGAGCTGTCCGGCTTCCGGGCCGACGAGCAGCACCTGGGCGGTCGGGTTGGACGGGGAGGCCATAGTCACGACCCAGCCGAGGTCCATCGCCTCGCGGAAGCCGAGCAGCCGGTAGAACTCGCGACTGGCGGCCAGGTCGGTGGTGCGGACGTCCGGCGTGGCGCGGCGGATGGTCATTCCCGCTGTTCCAGGTCGGTGCGGTGCAGTGCGTCCTCGACGCGCTTGCGCGCCCCTGCCAGATGTTCTTCGCAGCGGTTGGCCAGCGCCTCACCGCGTTCCCACAGTGCGAGGGACTCGTCGAGGTCGAGGCCGCCTTGTTCGAGGATCTTGACGACGTTGACCAGTTCGTCGCGCGCGCGTTCGTAGCCGAAACCGGCGATCTCGGCCGAATCGTCGGCCGGGTCGGCTCCCGCCCCGTTCTTCCCCGCGGACTTGCCGGATTCGGCCAAGGTCAGTTCCTCCCGGTGTCGGTGTGCTTCGCGCCGAGCGCCTGAGTGCCGAGCGCGGCGGCCGTGACGGCGCCGTCGGCGACCCGGATGCGCAGCTGGCTGCCGGCCGGCGCGTCCTCGATCGAGCGCACCACCTCCCGTTCCCGGCCGGTGACGCGCTGTACGACAGCGTAACCACGGGCCAGTGTGGCGGCCGGGCCCACGGCGGTGAGTTTCTCGCGCAGATGCCGGGTGGCCGTGGATTCGGTTCGGAGGACTTGCTCGATGAAGCGGCGCGCGGCGGCGCGCAGGCGTTCGACCTCTTCCTGGCGGCGATCGATCTCGCGCAGCGGGTCGGCCAGCACGGGCCGCGACCGCAGCTGGGCCAGCGCCCTGGTCTCCCGGTCGACCCAGCCGCGCAGCGCGGCGGCGCTGCGTTCCCGCAGCTCACGGATGCAGGCCAGTTCGGCGGCGGCGTCGGGGACGATCCGCTTGGCGGCATCGGTGGGGGTCGCCGCGCGCAGGTCCGCGACCAGGTCGCTGAGGGGGTTGTCCGGTTCGTGGCCGATCGCGCTGACGATCGGCGTGGTCGCGGCCACGATCGCGCGGCACAGCGCCTCGTCGGAGAAGGGCAGCAGGTCTTCCACGCTGCCGCCGCCGCGCGCGAGGACGATCACCTCGACAGCCGGGTGACGATCGAGCTCGGCCAGCGCCGTGAGCATCTGCGGCACCGCCGTCGGCCCCTGCACGGCTGTGTTGCGGATTTCGAAACGCACCGCGGGCCAGCGATTGCGGGCGACGCTCAGCACGTCGCGCTCCGCGGCGCTGGCGCGGCCGGTGATCAAGCCGATCGTTCCGGGCAGGAAGGGGATCGGGCGTTTGAGCCGGGGATCGAACAGGCCCTCGGCCGCCAGCAGCGCCTTCAACCGTTCGATGCGGGCCAGGAGTTCGCCGATGCCGACCGGCCGGATCTCCAGCACGCGCAACGAGATCGTGCCGCGCCCGGTGAAGAACGAGAGCTTGCCGTAGACGACCACCCGGCTGCCCTCTTGCAAGGGAACGGGGGAGCTGCGGATGAGGTCCGGGTCGCAGGTCACCGACAGCGACATGTCGGCCGATGGGTCGCGCAGCACCAGGAACGCGGTGCGGGTGCCCGGACGGAGATTGATCTGGGTGATCTGACCCTCTACCCAGATGCTGCCGAGCCGGTCGATCCACTGGGCGACCTTCATGGACACCGAGCGCACCGGCCAGGGGTGCGCGGCGGAATTGGCCGGCGCGGCGGCGGAGTGGCCGGAGGTTTCCCGGCCGGCCGTCGGCGACGAAGGTGTCCGGGGTTCGGTCACTGGGCCTGCACGGTGGCGATCCGGTTCGTCAGCATGGTCACGAACGGCGCCCTGGCCCGGGTGTGCTGCTCGTACTCCAGCAGCGCGGTGAGGTCTTCGACTGTCAGCAGGCGCAGCCGGGCACGCAGCTGGGCCAGGGTCATGGTGGCGTAGTCGTAGCGGATGGCGGCTTCCGGTTCGGTGATCCGGGGCGCTTCCGCGACCGGGTCGAGCTCCGATTCCGGATCGGTCGGCTCCGGTTCTTCGGCCGGTTGTTCGGCGATCGTCGGCGCGGCGGCGTGGCCGTTGGTCTCGCCCGCGCGGGCGTCGTCCGCTGGGAAGGATTCGGGCGAGCGGAACGGCTCCGGATCGTCGGCGGTGTAGAGATCGAATCGACTGCTGCGAAGCGGAGCGGGGCTCGGCTCGTCGGCGAGGTCCTCCTCGAAGGTGGCCCACTCCGGCTGCTCGACCGGGCGGTTGGCCAAACGGTCGAATACCGCGTCGCCTTTCAGGGCCAGACTGGTCACGAACTGCTGGACGTGCATAGTCGTCTGCAGCATCTGACTTATGGCCGTGATCGGGAGATTCATTGCCGCCGTGGGTAACCGGCGGGATTCCTCGAGGGCGTATACGGCGGCCCCGGCGGCGACCCGGGCCAGAAAGGGTGGTCGAAACATGGTCCTAGCCTGCCCGAAATGGTGTGCTATGCAAAGGAGGGGTGGGCGCGGTTCGGATATTCGCCCGCAACGGCGCGCGGCCGATCGGCGGGAATTGCGCGACGCTGTGCTCATAAAGCGGAGAATAAACCCAGGTCTCGGCGGGAGTGTCCGCCGAGAGTCACCGCGGCTTGTCGCCGGCTCCGCTGTGACGGCCTTGCGCCGCAGTTCGCGACCCGTCCTCCGCGGATCCCGGCGGGAATGTGACGGACAACTCCCGGACGTGGCAGGGTCCCGGGCCGCACGTATCCTGTGGGCATGTCTTCGGCCATTCCCTTGAACGTCGGAATCGCCCGCTCGGCAGGCGCCGCAAACGCCGTTGCCGACGGCGGGAAACGCGTGCTGCTCGCGGAACCGCGGGGGTACTGCGCCGGCGTGGACCGCGCGGTCGAAACCGTCGAGAAAGCGCTGGACAAACACGGCGCGCCCATCTACGTGCGCAAGGAGATCGTGCACAACCGGCACGTCGTGGAGACGCTGCGCGAACGCGGCGTGGTCTTCGTCGACGAGACCGACGAGGTCCCCGAGGGCGCGGTCGTCGTGTTCTCCGCGCACGGCGTGTCGCCCGCGGTGCACGCCTCGGCCGCCGAGCGCAATCTGCACACCATCGACGCCACCTGCCCGCTGGTGACCAAGGTCCACCAGGAGGCCAAGCGGTTCGCCCGCGACGACTACGACATCCTCCTGATCGGTCACGAGGGTCACGAGGAGGTCGAGGGCACCGCCGGTGAGGCGCCCGAGCACGTCCAGCTGGTCGACGGTCCCGACGCGGTGGACAACGTCAGCGTGCGCGACGAGTCGAAGGTGATCTGGCTCTCGCAGACCACGCTGAGCGTGGACGAGACGATGGAGACGGTGCAGCGGCTGCGCAAGCGCTTCCCCGGCCTGCAGGACCCGCCGAGCGACGACATCTGCTACGCCACGCAGAACCGCCAGGTGGCGGTGAAGGCGATGGCGCCGGAATGCGACCTGGTGATCGTGGTCGGCTCGCGCAACTCGTCGAACTCGGTGCGATTGGTCGAGGTGGCCCTCGGCGCGGGCGCCAAAGCGGCGTATCTGGTGGACTTCGCTCGCGAGGTCGACCCGGCCTGGCTCGAAGGTGTCCGCACGATCGGCATCACCTCGGGTGCCTCGGTCCCCGACATCCTGGTCCGCGGCGTCCTGGACATGCTGGCCGAGCACGGCTACGGCGACGTCCAGCCGGTCACCACGGCCAACGAAACCCTCGTCTTCGCGCTGCCCCGGGAACTGCGCGACGCCCGTCGCTGACGGACGCCGAGCCCGCTCAGATCGCGAGAATGTACGGGATGGGCGTCCCACTCGACGCGCGAGTCGCGTGGTCACCACAACGCTGATCGCCCTCGCGGACCGCGAGGGAAAACCTTCGCGGGAATCGCTCGAATCGTCCGCTGACCACGGCACAGCGTTATGCGCGCCATTTCCGGGTGGTTGCCGACATTCCCGTGCGGCTCGGTACACCGGCGAAGGCTGAGCCTTCGCGCCGAATCGCATCGCCGTATCTCAGTGCGGTGGCCACCGATCCGGTCGGCATGTTGCTGGCATCCGGCACTCGGAGTTCGCCGCGGAGACCGACTTCGGGAAACCGGCTGAGCGGCGAACTCGTTCTACAGATTCTCCGGCCTGCGCCGTTCCGTGCGGCCCGAGTCGCGGTAGCGCACATTGGGCTGAGGATGCGGCGGCACTTCGCGACGGCGGCCCGCACCGCGCGGTGGTTCGCCTTCCGGACGGGGCATTGCCGCGGTGGGGCGGGTGGCGCCCCGGGCAGGAGCCCGGCCTTCGCGCGGACGAGACGGTGCGACGCGCGGCGGGGTGTCGGCGACCTGCGCCGCAGGCCGGCGCGCCGGCCGCGGGGCGGGCTCGTCCGACTCGTCCACCTCGAGTTCGTCGGGCTCCTTTTTCGGGCGGCGGGCTTTGCGGCGCGCCGGGTCCGAGACGCCGCCGGAGGAACGGGCGGGTCTGCTCTTCTTCGCCGACGACTTGCCCCAGCTCTCGCCGCGGCGGGCCGAGAGCGGCCGTGCGTCCTGCTCCTCGCGGCGATGCAAGTAGATCCGGGCGCCGCCGATCAGCAGGACGACGACCGTGGCGAGCATCATCGTCGGAAAACGGTTCACCAGCGGGATCGCCAAATTGAGCAGGATGTCCTTCAAAGAGGTCGATCCACGGCCGGTGAGATGCTGATAGGCCAGCGGGACGGCGACGAAGAGCAGCAGTGGCGGCAGCACCATCGTGCTGAACAAGCCGCGGTAGCGCACGGCGGCGACGGCCGCCACACACCCCAGCACGTACAGCGCGGCGAACGTGCCGGTCAGCTCGGCGCTGCCGCCGCTGGCATCGATCAGAAACCCCAGAAACGTGCAGGCAACCGCGATCAGGATCGCCGCGCCGACCGGGATTCCCGGCACCGACGGCAGGATCGAGCGTTGCGGCGCGGGCACCCGGGATCGCACACGTTCGGAAGCAGCCACGATATGCACACTAGTTGCCGCCGCGCTCGGCGGCGTGGCGGCACGGCCATTGTCCCGGTTACTCGACCGCCTCGGCGAAGCCCACGCGCGCGGCCGGGAATCCACGCGCGCGATCGCGTGCACGCCCTGGTCGGCTATTTCCAGATCGTCCAGGGGTTGGTCGGCATGCGCGCAGGTGTTCGGCGTACCTGGTGAGCTGCTCGGCTCGTACGTCGGGGTCCACGGCGCCGCAGGCGTCCAGGTAGGAGGCGAACGGCGCCCGAGCTGGATCTCGCCCCACCGCCCCGGTCCTGGGGCGCACGCAGCCCGGACCAGCTGACCGATCTGCTCGGTGAGCAGGTGGGAGATGCGCTGCATGCTCGCGACTGTCGCAGCAACCGTTCGTTGTCCGCGGCCGCCGCGAGCTGTGTATCCGCCACCGCGGCGCGATGCCCGGCCCGCGCGGCACGGCTCATCCGGCCGAGGCCGCAACCCGCGGCGAACACCGGCGTCGGTGCGACGAGCATCGGGGCGGTCATGGCGCAGATAGTGCCGTAGGTCACCGACAAGAACGAGCACGGAGCGACTATTCGGCATCGCGTCGGCAACAGGCTTGCCGGCGCGCCGCCGTCCGGTCCGCACACCGTGCGGGATGCCGACAGCCGGAAGCTCCCGCGTCGGAATGCACGGGAGGCAAAGGCATGTGCGGCGATCGGCCTCGTGGCGCATTCCGCCCCTGATCCGAAGCCGGTGGCGGACACGCCGGGCCTCGGCTGGGCAAAACCGGACACAGCGGGCGTGGCGATTGGAGTCTGTCGGTGCCTTGGCCTACGGTTTCGCGGCATGCGGATGCTGCACACCTCGGACTGGCACATCGGGCGCACGTTCCACGGGGTCGATCTGCTTGCCGACCAGGCTCGTTCACTGACCGCCATCGCGGAATTGGTGGCCGAGGAGTCGGTCGAGGTGGTGGTCCTGCCCGGCGACGTGTACGACCGGTCGATTCCGAGCGCCGACGCGATCGCGGTGTGCAACCAGGGATTCGAGGCCATTCGGGCGGCGGGTGCGCAGATCGTGGCCACCTCGGGCAACCACGATTCCCCCGCCCGGCTGGGGGCGGGCGCGAGTTTCGCCGCGGCGGGCGGGTTGCATCTGCGTACCACGGTCGCGGACGCCGATCGCCCCGTCCTGCTGGAGGACGAGCACGGGCCGGTGGCGTTCTATGGCATCCCGTACCTGGAACCGGAGATCACCCGCGCCGAACTCGATGTGCCGCAAGCTCGCTCGCACGCCGAGATCCTGGACGCGGCGATGGCCCGGGTGCGTGCCGACATCGAACGGCGACCTGGTGCGCGAACGGTCGTGCTCGCGCACGCCTTCGTGGTCGGCGGGGAGGCCACCGGCTCGGAGCGCTCGATCTCGGTCGGCGGCGTGGAGACGGTGCCGCTGGCCGCCTTCGACGGCATCGACTACGTGGCCCTCGGCCACCTGCATTCGCCGCAGACGCTGGCGGAGTCGGTCCGCTACTCCGGCTCGCCGTTGCCGTACTCGTTCGGCGAGAACGCGCATCGCAAAGCGGTGTGGATCGTCGAGCTGGACGCGGCCGGCCTCCAGGCGGTGCGCCGCCGGGACCTGCCGACGGTCCGCGGCCTGAGCAAGCTGACCGGCACCCTGGACGAGTTGCTGTTCGGCGCGCAGCACACCGCGGCCGAACAGCATTACGTGTCCGCCGTGCTCACCGACGCCGCCCGCCCGGTCGACGCCATGCGCAAGCTGCGCGAACGGTTCCCTTACGCGGTGCACGTCGAATGGGCTCGGCCCGAGGGGAACCCGGAACTGCGCTACCGTGAGCGGGTGCACGGCCGACGCGACATCGAAGTAGCCCGGAGCTTCCTCTCCGACGTCCGCGGTACGCCCAGCTCGGGCGAGATGACCTGGCTGGAGCGGGCGTTGTCGGCCGCCGTCGCGGAGCCGGAGCAGGCGGCGACGGTGCGCGCCGCCGAGGAACTGTCCGCATGAGCGCGCTGCCGAGGCCGGGCGCGGGCGCGGCGGCATGAGACTGCACAAGCTCCAGATGACCGCGTTCGGCCCGTTCGCCGACACCACGGTCGTCGACTTCGACGCGCTCGGCGCCGACGGATTGTTCTTGCTGCACGGCCAGACCGGAGCGGGCAAGACCACGGTGCTGGACGCGATCGCGTTCGCGCTCTACGGCAGAGTTCCCGGCGCGCGCGGGGAGAGCAAGCGCCTGCACTCCGATCACGCCCCGGAGCAGACGCCACCGCAGGTGGTGCTGGAGGCGACCCTGGGCGGGCGGCGGCTACGTCTCACCCGCAGCCCCGAGTTCCAGCGTCCCAAGCGAGACGGCACCGGCCTGCGCACCATCAACGCGAAGGCGACACTGACCTGGCTGGACGGCACTGGGGAAAACCTCTCTCGGATACCCGATATCGGCGACGAGGTATTGCGCCTGCTCGGTATGAGTGCCGACCAGTTCTTCCAAGTGGTGCTGTTGCCACAAGGCGATTTCGCCCGCTTCTTGCGGGCGGACAACGAAGATCGGGAGAAACTGCTCGAAAAGCTCTTCGACACCAAGCGTTTCGGCACTGCGGAGCAGTGGCTCGCCGAGAAACGCCGTGCCGCCGAGGCGGATCTGGATGCTCGTACCGACGGTGTCAAGCGACTGATCACCCAGGTCGGCATGGCCGCCGGGGTGCTGGATTCGGTCGGTCCGGCGGAGTGCGTCGGTTGGTCGCAGGATCTGCTGTCGGCCGCACGCGCCGATCTGGCTGCTGCCGTCACGGAACTCGAACGTTGCCAGCAGGACGCGACGAGAGCGCGGGCGCAGGCCGAACAGCATCGTAGGCTGCACGAGTTGCGCCGCCGCACGGCCGCGGCGCGGGCACAGCTGGACGACTACGCCGCGGGCGCCGAGCGGCGGGCCGCGTTGCACGCCGAACTCGAAGCGGCCCGCCGCGCCGAGCCGGTCGCCGTCGCGATCGACGAAGCGCGTTCGGCGGTGCGCGTCCAGCGGCAGCGCGAGAGCGAAGAGCGCGAATCGGCCCGACGACTGGCGGCCCGGCTCCTGGAACCGGCGGGCGTCGACCTCGGTGGCGCCGAACTGGTCGATTCCGACGGCGAGCAGGTGCGCGAGGACGCCGACATCGACGCGGCGATCCAGCGTTGGAGCGGGCAGATCGGCGCACTGGACGAAGTGCGGGCCGACGCCGAGGCCGCCACGCGGCTCGGCGGCGAACTCGACGCTCTGCGCGCCGAGGACGCGACGCTGGCCCGGCGCGTCGCCGAACTCGCCGCGCGGCGCGAGCTGTTGCCGGCCGCGCTCACCGCGGCCGAGACAAGGCTGCGCGAAGCCACCGAAGCGGTCGCGGCGCTGCCCGGGATCACCACGGAAACCGAGCGGCTGCAGGCCGCCGCCACGGCCGCGGTGGATCTGGCCGCTCGCCGCACCGCGCTCGATCACGCCCGCGTCGAGTTCGACGCCGCCCGCACCGCGCACCTCGATGCGAAGGAATTCGTACTGGATCTGCGCGAGCGCAGGCTGAGCGGGATGGCCGCCGAACTGGCGGGCGCGCTGGTCGACGGAAGTCCGTGCGCGGTTTGCGGTTCCGCGGAGCATCCGGCACCCGCCCGGCCCACTGATGCCGCGGTGTCCAAAGACGAGGAGGAGGCCGCCGTGGCGGCCGAGCGCGCCGCGGAGGACACCCGCGACCGCGCGCTGGCCCGCATCGCCGGGCTCGAGCGTGAGATCGAAGCGCTCGTCGCTCGCGGCGGCGACACCGACCGCGTCGAACTCGCCGCGGCTCTGCGCGCCGCGACCGACCGCTACGAGGACACGTCCGAACTGGCCGCCAACGCCGACGGACTGGAAGCCGAACTCGCCCGGTTGCGCGAAGACTTGGCCCGCCTGCACGACGAGCTGAGCGCATCCGAAGCCCGTCGCAGCGCGGTGGCCGCCACCGTCGTCTCCGCCGAGGCACGGCTCGCCGAGTTCTCCGAACGGCTGCGCACCGCGGCCGGCGCCGACGAGACGATCGAGCGTCGCCGGTCCCGCCTCGCCGCCCTCGTCGCCGAGGCGACCGCCCTGCGCGCTGCCCGGTCCGAAGCGGTCGCCGCGCGTGAGCAGGTGTCGCTGATCACCGACCGGGTCGAAAACCTCGCTCGCGCCGCTGGATTCATTTCAGAAGGAGGGTTCGGCGACGCGTCGTCCGCCGCGACCGAAGTTGCGACCCCACCCAGCGCCGATTCGGTTCCGTCCTCGGAAGCCACTGCTTCCGTATCCGCTGGTGCGGTCGAACCGGTGCGTCGCGGCGCCGACGGTCATCTCACCGCCCGAGACGACGTCGCGCTCTTGACCGCCTACGCGAAGGTCGTCGCCGCCGCGTCCCGCGGCCCGCAGCGGCAGGCCGAGATCGAAGCCGAACTCGTGGCGGCCGACCGCGCCCGCGCCGCGGCGGAAGCCGTCTTGGCCGAACCGGAGATCCAGGCGGCGGCCGAGCAAGAGCCCGGCGACTTGGCCGAGCTCGACGCACTGGTGACCGCCGCGCAGACCGCTCTCAACGCGGCGGTGGCCGCCCACGCGGAAGCGAGCAGGCGGGCAAGCCAGCTGGAGGACCTCGGTGGACAGCTCTGGGCCGCTGTGGATCGGATCGCCCCGGCGCAACGAGCGTTCGAGGAGCTGGACGGGCTCGCCGACGTCGTCGCCGGGCGCGGTGCGAACAACCGCCGCATGTCCCTGCACTCGTATGTCCTGGCCGCCCGCCTGGAAGAGGTGGCACAGGCCGGTTCGCTGCGATTGCGCAGAATGTCCGGCGGCCGGTACGAATTCGTCCACTCGGACAAGGCCGGGCCGCGCGGTCGCCGAGGCGGGCTCGGCCTCGACATCCGGGACGACTACACCGGAGCCATCCGCCCGGCCAAGACGCTCTCCGGCGGCGAGACCTTCATGGCCTCACTGTCGTTGGCGCTAGGGCTGGCCGACACCGTGGCGGCCGAATCCGGCGGCCTGGTGCTGGACACACTCTTCATCGATGAGGGCTTCGGCGGCTTGGACGCCGACACCCTGGACGCTGTGATGGGTGTGCTGGACGAACTCCGCACAGGCGGCCGGGTGGTGGGCGTGGTCAGCCACGTGGACGAGATGCGCCAACGCATTCCCAGCCGCCTGCATGTCCTGCGTGGCCGCACCGGATCCCACCTCCAGGCAACCATCGCCTGATCGCGCCGCGCGGTGACCGCACCCGCATCGCCGGCTTGTTCATGCTGATGGCGGGCCGGAGCACACCCGGACCTGCTCGACAAGGTTCCTCTGCCTCGCACCGACGCCGACGGCTCGGTATCGTCCCGGCCGAAAATGCCCGGCTGCTCGATCATCTGTGCGGGCGGAACGTCTTGCCCTGAGCGCTTCCTTCGACAGCTTGCACATACGAGCGGGCCACCACATTGACCGGAGTTCCGGCGGCGGGATCGAGACCCATGGACTCGAGTGTCTCCGCCACCCAGCCCGGCCCGACCGCGTTGACCCGCAGACCGCGCGGCATCTCGATCACGGCATGTTCGACGAATGCCTCCAACCCGGCATTGACCAGCGCACCGAACGAACCGCCCACCATCGGACGTGCGAACACGCCACTGGTCAAGGTGATCGAACCTCCATCCCGAAGGTGTTGGATCGCGCGCCGGACCAGGTGCAGTTGCCCGAACAGCTTGCCTTGCAGGCCGCGGATGAAATCGTCGTCGGAGTCCAACGCGGTCAGTTTGCCGCTGGCGGCGGTGACCACTACGGCATCGACATCACGGACCGTCTCGAAGAGCGCGTCGATCGAGGCGGGGTCGTCCAGGTCGACCTGAACCGGGCCGCGCCGAGATGCCCGCACCACCTCGTGATTCGGCTCCAACGCCGCGACGACCGCCGAGCCGATGGTGCCACTCGCGCCGACAACAATGATCTTCAACGCAGTCTCCTCGAGCTTCCACGGCGGAACCGACAGGGTCTCCAACCGACGCTTCGAGCCGATGATTCCCAGGAGCAAGCCGCGCTGTGGATTCAGCGGATGCACCCCTCATGGTCGAGCAACCAACGCTTGATCGGCAATCCCCACCGGAAGCCGCCGAGTGCGCCGCCGATGCGGAGGATCCGGTGGCAGGGCACGAAGAGGGCGGCGGCATTTCGGGCGCACGCGTTGGCCGCGGCGCGGGTGGCGTCGGGGCGGCCGGAGCGGGCGGCGAATTCGGTGTAGGTGAGGGGGCTGCCCGCCGGGACGGTGCGAAGCACCTCCCACGCGTGTAGCAGGAACTCCCCGGACCGCTGGCGAACGGGAACCGGGTCGATCGCCCGGAGGTCGCCCTCGTGGTAGGCGGTGACGGCGCCGGTCACCTCGCCCAGCGAATCTCGTTGCCGCAGTCGGTCAGGGCGCAGGGCGGGGTGGATGAGGCCGCGCAGGTTCTCCGCGTCGGACGTCCAGCCGGAGGCCAAGACCGCGCCGTCGGAGCCGACGAGGGTGGTGAACGGGCCCAGCGGGGTCTGCGTGACCGCGAAATCCGCGGTGGTGGTGCGGGTACCAACGATCTCGGTGCGGAGGGCGATGCTGGCGTTCATGGTTCGACACTGCCTTTCGTGGTGGCGAGCGCTGGGGCTTGGGCGGGTGTGGCGCGGCTGGTCAGCGCCGCTTTCCACAAGTGCATGGACAGGTACGACCGCCATGGCGCCCAGCGCGCGGTGTCGGTCAGGTCGATGCCGAGCAGGGTCGCGCCGCGGCGGACCACCAGGTCGGTGCCGAGCAGGACATCCGGGTCGGCGAGCAGACGCATGGTCACGTAGTCGGCCGTCCACGGCCCCACGCCGTCCAGCGCGAGCAGGTCACGGCGCAGATCGGCCGCGGTGCGTCCCTGGTGCAGCAGCAGTTCACCCGAGGCCACTGCTTCGGCGGCCGCGATGATGGAACGGATCCGCCGCGCCGGTCCGGTCAAGATCTCGGCTCCGCGTTCGGCGATCACCTCCGGCGTCGGGAACAGCAGCGGGATCGGCCCGTCGACCCGCTCGCCGAGCGCCTCGACCAACCGGGCGGTGTGCGTCGCGGCGGCGGACACCGAGATCTGCTGCCCGATCATGGTGCGCAGCAGCAGTTCGGTTCCGTCCAGGCAGCCGGGCACCCGGATACCCGCGCTGAACGAGGGCCGTCCCGCGCCGAGCGGGTCCACCTCGGTCAGCGCATCGCCTTCGGGCGGCGACCCCGCCCCCGCGTCCGGCAGGTACTCGGTGCCGTTCTCCGGCAGTCGTTCGGAGGAAGGGCCGCCTGCCGCGGGTCCGGCGCCGAGCGCTTCATCGATCCCGACCGGATCGGCGTCCAGATCCAGCAGGTGCCGCAGCCGGGTCACCGTCGGCGCGAGGTCGCGCATGTCGTGCAGGGACAGCTCCGCCCGCACGTGGTCGCGCTGGAAGCTCAGCCGCGCGGTGGCGTGCCCGTGTGGCGTGCGCAGGTTCCTGGTGTAGGTGCGGTTGTCCCACAGTTCCATGCCCGGTACGACGTGGGCGGACAGGAACCACTCCAGCCATGCCCGGTCGAGCGGCTCCCGGTAGGGCAGCCGCAATGTGAGCGAGCCGCTGCCGGTCGGCGCCGGACGCGCGGGGACGCCGGTTTTCGCGCGTTGCGCCTCCAGCCGCATGGTGGTGGGACTGACCGCGAACACCTCGCGGACCGTGTCGTTGAACTGGCGGATGGAGGTGAAGCCCGCCGCGAACGCGATGTCGGACATGGGCATCGCGGTGGTCTGGATCAGCAGCCGCGCGGTGTGCGCCCGGTGCGCCCTGGCCAGCGCCAACGGCCCCGCGCCCAGCTCGGTGGTCAGCACCCGGGTGAGCTGGCGCTGGGAATAGCCGAGCGTGGCGGCCAGCCCGGGCACTCCGGCCCGCTCGACCACGCCGTCACCGATCAGCCGCATCGCGCGCGCGGCCAGATCCGCCCTCGTGTTCCACAGCGGCGAGCCCGGCGCGGCGTCCGGCAGGCAGCGGCGGCAGGCGCGAAAACCCGCCTGCTGCGCCGCGGCGGCGGTCGGCAGGAACGACACGTTCGCCCGCTTCGGCGTGATCGCCGGACACGAAGGGCGGCAATAGATTCCGGTGGTTCGCACCGCCGTGAAGAATTGCCCGTCGAATCGCGAGTCCCGGGTCGACACCGCCCGGTAGCAACGTTCGAAATCCAATGCCGTGATCGTCACGCACACCACAATGGCAGCTGCGACGAACCCGTGCTAGCGGAAATCGGCCAGCACCACCCGGGGTCGTCGCTACCTCGCACAACGGGTCATGACATCGCACAACGCTTGCCTGGTCGCCGGTTGGGGCAACTACCGAATCGACGTGTGGCGGCGCGCACCGAAATTCTGCCGCTCAGCAGCAGCGATTGGCCGGATTGTGATCCGCTTCCGCATGCCGCTGCCGCCAGTACTCCCGCTCGGTCGGGATCGCGCAGCCCGGATGCCTGCGCCGCAGGTGCGCGACGTAGCGCTGGTAGTCCTGCCCGCCGAGGATCGAGTTCCACCACCAGACGGCCGCTCGAACGCCGTGGCGGCAGGCGTGGGCCGCGGCGCGCAGCCGGGTGCCGACCGGTCGCACGGACCGGTCGGCACCCGAGGTCGCGGAGTCGCTCATTGCGCGTGGACGTGGGCCGCGCCGGGGGCGCGCACCTGTCCGGTCGCGATCAACTCGTCCCACTGCTTCTGGACTTCCTTCTCCGCCGCGGTGGCGACGAATCCGCTGGGCGCGAAGATCTTCGACGGCTCCTCCGGCGTCTCGGTGGTCGTCGTCTCGCCGGAGTGCCATGCGCGGTAGGCCACCACCGCTCCGACGATCGCCACGATCAACACCAGCACCGCGAACACGATCGACAACGTGCCCTGGATGAAGGTATTGCGCACGATCGCGTCCATATCGTCCTGGGTCTTCGCCGTCAGGCAGAGTTTGCCTGCCTCCTGGGCGGTCTCGCAGATGCTGTGCTGCTTCCAGTATCCGAGCTTCGGATCGTCGGAGAAGATCTTCTGCCACGACGCCGTCATGGTCACCACCAGATCCCAGGCCAGCGGAATGCACGGAATCCAGGCCCATTTGGCGAGGCCCTTCTTCACCACGATCACCAGCACCACGGTCAACGCCATGGCAGCGAGCAACTGGTTGGCGATGCCGAACAGCGGGAACAGCGTATTGATGCCGCCCAGCGGGTCGGTGACGCCCATCAGAAGGATCGAACCCCACGCGCCGACCACGATCGCCGAGCACAGCCACGCGCCCACCCGCCAGGACGGGTCACGGAATTTCTTCGCGGGCCCGCCGAAGTTGCCCAGCGCGTCGGAGAGCATGAACCGCGCCACGCGGGTGCCCGCGTCGATCGTGGTGAGGATGAACAGCGCCTCGAACATGATCGCGAAGTGATACCAGAACGACTTCATGCTCGCGCCGCCGAGGAACTGGTGGAACACCTCGGAGATGCCGACCGCCAGCGTCGGCGCGCCGCCGGTGCGGGAGATGATCGTCGATTCGCCGACGTCACTGGCCGCCTGGTTCAGTTCCTCCGGTGTCACCGGGGGACCGCTGAGCCCGAGACCGTTGGTGTAGGCCGCGGCCTTCTCCGCGGTTCCGCCGGTGAGGCCCAGCGGCGCGTTCATCGCGAAGTACAGGTGCTGGTCGATGATGGAGGCGGTGATGATGGCCATGACCGCGACGAACGACTCCATCAGCATGCCGCCGTAGCCGATCATCCGCGCGTGCGATTCCTTCTCCAGCAGCTTCGGCGTGGTGCCGGAGGAGACCAGCGCGTGGAAACCGCTCAGCGCGCCGCAGGCGATGGTGATGAACAGGAACGGGAACAGCGAGCCCGCGAAGGCCGGGCCGGTGCCGGTGGAGGCGAAACTCGACACCGCGGGCGCCTGCAGCACCGGCAGCGTGACCAGGATGCCGACCGCGAGCAGCACGATGGTGCCGACCTTCATGAACGTCGACAGGTAGTCGCGCGGCGCCAGCAGCAGCCACACCGGCAGCACCGAGGCGAAGAAGCCGTAGGCGATCAGCAGCCAGGAAATGGTCACCGGTGAGAGCGTGAACCAGTCCGCGCCCCAATCGGTTTCCGACACCCAGCCGCCGCTCACGATGGCCAGCAGCAGCAGGCCGAACCCGATCGCGGAGACCTCGCCGACCTTGCCGGGCCGCAGGAACCGCAGGTACACACCCATGAACAGCGCTATCGGAATGGTCATGCCGATCGAGAAGACGCCCCATGGGCTGTGCGCGAGCGCGTTGACGACCACCAGCGCGAGCACGGCCAGAAGGATCATCATGATCACCAGGACGCCGACGATGGCCGCCCAACCGCCGATCACGCCGAGTTCGTCCCGGGCCATCTGTCCGAGACTGCGACCGCGTCGCTTCATCGAGACCCACAGCACCAAGTAGTCCTGCACCGCACCGGCCAGCACCACGCCGACCACGATCCAGATGGTCCCGGGCAGGTAGCCCATCTGCGCGGCCAGCACCGGGCCGACCAGGGGACCAGCGCCCGCGATGGCGGCGAAATGGTGCCCGTAGAGCACCCGCCGGTCCATCGGCATGTAGTCCTTGCCGTTCTCCAGGATCTCGGCGGGCGTGGCCAGGTCGTCGCGCGGTTCGACGATCTTTCGTTCGATGAACCTGGCGTAGAACCGGTAGGCGATGACGTAGGTGGACACCGCTGCGATCACGATCCACACCGCGTTCACCGATTCGCCCCGCGATATGGCGAGCACCGCCCAGGCTATGGCGCCGAGTACGGCGATCCCGGCGAAGATCAATTTCTTGGCCGGGGTGATCGGGGACTTGTCGACCACGCCGACGGGCGGCAGATCGGGATCGGTCCGCAGATATTCGATTGTCGCCATCGGCCTACTCTCCTGTAAAACGCGCAGGATCTTGCTGAAACACGTGACAACGTATCCGATCGGTGCGCGCCGCCGTGCCGATTCCGGACGCCGGACGGGCACCGTGAAATATTGTTCATGTGTCGGCCGTCACCACGTGATTGCCGAACGTATGCTGCCATGCGGTTCGAGGAGTTCCACATCCGCCCCGGAGGAGGGCTGTGTTGCGTGCGAATCCCGTCGCCCGGGTCCGTCGCCGGACGGTGCTCGGGTCGGCGCTGGCCGCCGGGCTGCTGGCGAGTGGCGGTTGCGGTTCCGATGACGACGCGCTGACCTTCTTCTTCCAGGCCAGGCCGGAGGAGGCTCGGGTCCGGCTGAAGATCATCGACGAGTTCCGGAAACGGCACCCCGGCATCAGGATTCGCACCATCATGTCGGGACCGGACCCGCTGCAGCAGATGCTCACCTACTGCGCGGGCGGTAAGTGCCCGGACGTACTGATGGCCTGGGAACTGCTGTATTCCGGCCTGGCCCAGCGCGGCGTGCTGCTGGACCTGAACACGCTGCTCGACCGCGATCCGCGCTACGCCGCCCAGCTCCGCGCCGACAGCTACCCGGCGCTGTACGACACCTTCGCCTACGCCGGTGGGCAATACGCGCTGCCCGAGCAGTGGTCCGGGGTGTTCCTGTACTACAACCGGGAATTGTTCGAGCAGGCTGGGCTCACCGCGCCCGCGCGCTGGCGTGACGCCTGGTCGTTCGAGGAGTTCCTGGCCGCGGCCAAGGCGTTGACCGGGACGGATTCTTCCGGGCGGACCCGATGGGGCTTCGTCGACGCCTGGGTGCCGTACTTCTCGGCGGCTTGCTTCGGCATGAACAACGGCGCCGAATGGTTCTCCCCCCCGGTGAACCCCACCAGGACGAACCTCGGCGATCCACGCTTCGCCGAAGGATTCCAGTTCTACGCCGACCTCGCCGTACGCCACCGCGTGGCCCCGAAAGCCGCCGACACGCTCTCGGTTTCGGCCCCCGACCTGTTTCGTCGCGGACGGGCGGCGATGGCGCTGGGCGGGCACTGGCTGTATTCCGAATTCGCGGGGCACGACGATCTCGCCGTCGATGTCACGGTGCTGCCGGTCGGCCCGCACGGCGGACCCGGCGCGATCACCGACGTCGGCAGTACGGGCCTGGCCATCGCCGCGGACAGCCCGCGCATCGAACAAGCCTGGGAGTTCGTGAAATTCGCGACCGGGCCGGTCGGGCAGGCGATCATCGCCTCCTCCGGCCTGTTCGTCCCGGTCCTGGAATCTGCGATGCGCTCGCCGGGTTTCGCTGCCGCGCATCGGGAGATCCGCAATCTCGAAGTGTTCACCGACGGCCCGTCCAGCTCTCGTCCCCTGCCGGTGACTCCTGCCTGGGGCAAGGTCTCCGCCTTGCTCGAGCGCGGCTCCAATCGGGTGCTGCGCGGCGCCGCCACGGCCGCGTCCCTGGACGGACGCTTCGCCTCCGATGTCGACGCGCTGCTGGACACGCCATGAACCGGGCACGGCGGTCGCGAACCGCGAGCAAAGACCTGCGCGGCGTCGCTTCGCGCTTGGCGCGACAGCGGGAACGAGCGGGTTGGGCATTCGTCGCGCCCAATGTGGCGGCGGTCGCGATTTTCCTGTTGTTCCCGTTGGTATTTTCGCTCTATCTGAGTTTCCATTCGTGGGACTTGTTCGGCCCCATGCGTTTTGTCGGTCCGGACAACTACCGGCGGCTGTTCGCATCCGACCCGTTGTTTCTCATCGCGCTGCGCAATACGGCCGTTTTCACGGTGCTGACCTTGGCGCCCACGATAGCGATCGGACTAGCCGTCGCCGCCGCGTTGAATCGAAAGCTAGCCGGTATCGGTATATTTCGCACCATCGCGTTTCTGCCGCTGGTCGCGTCGGCGGTCGCCATGGCGGTGGTGTGGCGGTTCCTGTTCACCGACGACGGATTGCTCAATGTCGCGCTCGGCTGGATCGGCATCGACGCGGTGCCCTGGCTCACTCACCCCGACTGGGCGCTGGTCTCGCTCAGCATCGTCACAGTGTGGAAGAGCGTGCCGTTCGCGACGGTCATCCTGCTCGCCGCCATGCAGGGGGTGCCCGAGACGCTCTACGAGGCGGCGAAGATCGACGGGGCGGGCGCGCTGCGGCGGTTCTCCGCGATCACCCTGCCGCTGATCCGGGGGCCGCTGTCGTTCGTCTTCATCATCACGATCATCAACTCGGTGCAGGCCTTCGACCAGGCCTACGCGCTGACCGGCGGCAACGGCGGACCGGAGACGGGGACCTACCTGCTGGGGATCATGCTGTTCCAGAACGCGTTCGGCTTCTACGAGGTCGGGTACGCCTCCGCGCTGGCCTGGGTGATCTTCGCGCTGCTGTTCCTGCTGACGCTCGTGCAACTGCGGATGGCCCGGCGGGCGGAGGTGCAGCAGTGAACACCTACGAGGTCGTGCGACGCGCGCTGCCGGTCCGGCGCGATCGCGTGATCGTCGCGGCCGGCCGGGCCGACCGGGCGATCGTGCGGCGGGTGCTGCGCGGGACCGCGGCGTATGCGGTGCTGGTCGGCATCGCGTGGTGTGCGCTCCTGCCGATCCTGTGGGCGGTGTCCGGCTCGCTGAAACGCGACGGCGAGATCGCCGACGCCGCCTTCCTTCCGCAACGGCCGCAGTGGTCGAACTACGGAAAGGTCTTCGACCTGCTTCCGATGGGGCGGATGCTGCTCAACACCACGATCTACGCGCTGTGTGTCACGGCGGGGCAGGTCTTCTTCTGCTCGCTGGCCGGTTACGCCTTCGCGCGCTTGCGGTTTCGTGGGCGTGACATGTTGTTCCTCGCCTACTTGGCGACGCTGATGGTGCCGTTGACCGTGACCGTGATCCCACAGTTCCTGTTGATGCGGGCGTTCGGCTGGGTCGACACCCCCTGGGCGATGATCGTGCCCGGCCTATTCGGCAGCGCGTTCGGCACCTATCTGATGCGGCAGTTCTTCCGCACGCTGCCCGAGGAACTGGAGGAGGCCGCCATCCTCGACGGCTGCTCTACGTGGCAGGTCTACTGGCGGGTCCTGCTGCCGCACACCCGCCCCGCCTTGATGGTGCTGGCCGTGCTCACCTGGATCACCGTGTGGAACGACTTCCTCTGGCCGCTGGTCATGATCCAGCGCGAGGATGTCGCCACCGCGACACTGGGTCTGGTCCGGCTGCAAGGCCAGTACCACACCCAGTGGCCCATTCTGATGGCCGCCGCGGTAGTCATCCTGCTTCCGCTGCTGGTGATCTACGCGATCGCCCAGCGCGCGTTCATCCGCGGCATCGCGATGTCGGGGCTCGGCGGGCGCTGAGGGGTGCCGCGGGGCTCGGGCCAGCCCAGCGGCAGGTGACGGACGGGCGTTGCCGGTCGCGTCAGGCGCCCCAGTAGGTGCCGAAGCTCCACAGGTTGCCCTCTGGGTCGCGGACCGTGAAGCCGCGCGAGCCGTAGTCCTCGTCGCGCAGGCCACGGACCACCTCGGCGCCCGCGGCGGTGGCCCGGGCGAACAGGACGTCCGGTTCCTCGCAGACCAGGTACACCGAGTCGGTGCCGGTCGGGCGGCTGCCGAACGGTCCATCGTCCTTGCCCGCCGAGCCGAACATGATGCCGCCGCCCAGCGGCCAGCGCAGTTCGGCGTGCTCGACGATCGACGGGTCGTCGTCGCGGGCGTAGAGCGCGGCTTCCCGGAAGCCGAACGCCTCGACGAGGAAGGTGGCCATGGCGCGGGCATCGCGGAAGGTCAGCGTGGGCCAGACGGCGGTGCGGGTGCTGGTTTCTGTCGGATTCGTCATGCGCCCATCGTCATCCGGCGAACTCGTCGGTGGCTTGTACGGATGGAACCTCCTCGGCCAGCCAGCTCGTCGGGCTCGTGCCCGCCAGGTCGGCGAAGTCACGATCCAGATGGGCCTGGTCGTAGTACCCGCAGGCGGCGGCCACCTGGGCGATGGTGATGTACGAGGGTGTGTGCGCGAGAATCCGGCGCGCTCGTTCGAACCGGGTGATCCGCGCGGCGAGCTTCGGACTCAAGCCGAACTCGCGGTTGAACCGGCGCGTCAGGTGCTGCCTGCTCCATCCGATCTCCTCGGCCAGCGGACCGACCGCGACGCCTCCGCCCGAATCGACCACGGTGCGCCACGCCCAGGCCAGTTCGGGACCGACCGCGCGATCCGGGTCGGCGAGCGCCGAGAGCACCCGATCACAGGCGGAGAAGCGTTCCGGCCAGGTCGGCGCGTATTGCAACCGCTCCCACAGCTCCAAGCCGACGGGACCGACCACGTCGGAGAATTCGACCGTCGTATCCCACAGCGCCGCCGCGGGCAGCCCGAAAAGGGTGCGGCATCCCAGGGGCGTCAGCTCCACGGCCACACCTTCCTGGTGACCGTTGTGCGCGATCAGCGCCGTGCTCGCCTGCAAGCCGCTCAGCACACAGCGGTAGTCCTGCGGAGATTGTCGCGGATCGGTCTGCTCGACGACATCGATCGTCGGGCCGATCGCGACGATGAAAGTCATGTGCCGAGAGGGCAACCCGCGATGGATCGACGCGGTGAACCCGGACATGCGATACCCGATGTAGCGGTCGATGAACGCCGCGAGCACCGGTGCCGGACGCGCCGTCACCACCTCCGTGGTCGGCTCCATACGGGCCACGCTACGCCGGGGGACCGACATCGCAAGGTGAGCAGGGCTGACACGACATCTCTCCACCGATACCGGGCCACGGTGAGATGTACCACTACAGCGCGTAGTGGACTGTGGTAACCCGCTGCGCGCCGGTTACCGTTGCGCCTCCTAACGATTTCTGGAGGTGCGATGCGGCGGGTGCAGTACGAGCGCAGCGGTGGTCCCGAGGTGCTCGAGCTCGTCTCGGTCGAGGTCCCGACGCCAGGGCCGGGTGAGCTGCTGGTCCGCGTCGAGGCGGTCGGGGTGACCCTGCCGGTGGTGCGGAAGGTGCGTGAGCGGCGCGAACCCGTCGCGCTGGGCGGTGAGATCGCCGGTGAGGTGGTCGCGGTAGGCGAGGGCGTCGACCGGTACACGCCCGGCTATCGAGTGACCGGCCTGGTGTTCGGGCACGGCTATGCCGACTACGCCCTGCTTTCGGCGGCCATGGCCTCGCCGATTCCCGACGGAGCGTCGGCGGTCGACGCGGTCGCGCTGGTGCGCAGCGGTCTGGTCGCCCTCGGCGCGCTGGACGCCGCGTCTCCGCGGGAGGGCGAGTCCGCCCTGCTCACCGCCGCCGCGAGCGGCGTCGGCCACCTCGCGGTCCAACTCGCCCGGGTGCGCGGCGCGGTGCGGGTGGTCGGCGCGGTGTCGGATCTGGCGAAGGCGGAGTTCGTGCAGAAACTCGGAGCCGACGACGTCGTCGAGTACCGCCAGGAGTCCTGGGGCGCTCCGGCCGACTATGTGCTCGACGCGGTCGGCGGTGACCTGCTCCCGCCCGCCCTCGCCGCCCTGGCCTCGGGTGGACGGTTGGTCGCCTACAGCTCCGGCGGCGGCACCGTCCAGGCATACGACCTGCTCACCGGCGCGAAATCGGTGATCGGCTTCCAAATGGCCCGGATCGCCCAGGGACAACCCGAGCTGTACGAGCACTGGCGGCAGGAACTGTGGCAGTACTTCGCCTCCGGCCAACTACGCCCCGCCGTGCACGCCGAGTTCCCCCTCGAGCAAGCCGCAGCCGCCCACATCGTCATCGAGCAGCGCGCCAACCTCGGCAAAGTCGTCCTCATCCCGTGAGGCGCGACCGCGAGTGGCGCAACCGCGGCGAGCTTCGCTGTGCTGTGCCACTCGCGCTACCGGGGGCCGGTTGATCGCCGGTGGCGCGGGTCTGCTCGTCGGATCACCGTGTGTCGCGGGGTGCGTGATGAGGCGGTTTCGGTTCGAGTATTGCGGGTGTCCTATCCGCGAAGACGTCCGCGCTGGTGACGATGCCTGACTTCGGGCGGGCGCGGGGGAGCGGGGTCGGTGCGCCGCGTAGACTCTCTTCCTCGTGAGTCTCACCCTCGGAATCGTCGGCCTGCCCAACGTCGGAAAGTCGACGCTGTTCAACGCGTTGACCAAGAACGACGTGCTCGCCGCGAACTACCCGTTCGCGACCATCGAGCCCAACGTCGGCGTCGTCGCGCTGCCCGATCCGCGGCTGAACAAGCTGGCCGAGATCTTCTCCTCCGAGCGGATCGTGCCCGCCACCGTGTCGTTCGTCGACATCGCCGGCATCGTGAAGGGCGCCTCCGAGGGCGCGGGCCTGGGCAACAAGTTCCTCGCCAACATCCGCGAGGCCGACGCGATCTGCCAGGTGGTCCGCGTGTTCGCCGACGACGATGTGGTGCATGTCGACGGCCGCGTCGATCCCGGCGCCGATATCGAGGTGATCGAGACCGAACTCATCCTCGCCGACCTGCAGACCCTGGAGAAGGCGGTCGTGCGGCTGGAGAAGGAAGCCAAGGTCAAGAAGGAGCGCAAGCCGGTCGCCGACGCCGCCAAGGCCGCCCAGGAGATCCTCAACAGCGGCACCACCCTGTTCGCCGCGGCCGACAAGGTGGACACCGAACTGCTGAAAGAACTTTCGCTGCTCACCACCAAGCCCTTCCTCTACGTCTTCAACGCCGACGAATCGGTGCTCACCGACGAGGCGAAGGTCGCCGAACTGAAAGCCTCCGTCGCCCCCGCCGATGCGGTCTTCCTCGACGCCAAGGTGGAAGCCGAACTCCTCGAACTCGACGAGGAGTCCGCCACCGAACTCCTCGAATCCATCGGCCAAACAGAACCCGGCCTGCACGCCCTGGCCCGCGCCGGCTTCCACACCCTCGGCCTGCAGACCTACCTCACAGCAGGCCCGAAAGAAGCCCGCGCCTGGACCATCCACCAGGGCGACACCGCCCCGAAGGCAGCGGGCGTCATCCACACCGATTTCGAACGCGGCTTCATCAAGGCCGAAGTCGTCGCCTTCGACGACCTGGTCGAAGCGGGTTCCATGGCCGCCGCCAAAGCCGCGGGCAAGGTGCGCATGGAGGGCAAGGACTACGTCATGGCGGATGGTGACGTGGTCGAGTTCCGCTTCAACGTCTAGTCGCGTCATATGCTCACGCCGTTCCGCGCAACATGCGCCTTCCCCGAAATCTGTTGACTGACGAGAACTGGCTCGTGAGAATATCGACGTAGTGGCGCTCCCAGAGTTCCGGAGTCTGGTATCAATTTGTAGTGTCGAGCGACGGTCGGGGTGTGATGGAGTGAGCGATTCCGGTAACGAAGCGGCGTCTTCGAGTTCGGCAACGAAGTCGCGGAATGAGAACTACAAGATTCAGGAACTGGTGTCGCTGGTCAAGAGCGGCGAGATCAGGGTTCCCGAGTTCCAGAGGTCGTTCCGATGGAACGGCAACGACGTGCTGGCGCTGTTCGACAGCATCCTGCGTGGATATCCCTTCGGTAGTCTTCTGTTGTGGAAGCGTCCCGCTCCGGCGGCAAAGCTGGTGATCGGGGCGATTCGAGTGGATGCTCCTGAAACTTCTGCGGCCCTCTGGGTCGTCGACGGTCAGCAACGGATAGTTAGCCTGGTGAATTCTGTAGATCCGGAGGCGAGTCGATCTGACGAACGATTTGGGATCGCGTACTCACTGGAGAAGCATCGTTTTGTTCCATCCAAAGAATCGGAACGTGATCTCGCAATACCTCTCCCGGATCTTTTCGATCTCAGTCGAGCGTTCGGATGGCTGCAGGAGAACCCGGACGCGGCGCAGTTCGCGGGGGAAATCCAACGCGTAACCGCCCTGCTGCGTGACGTCGGAGTCTCTGCGTCGGTAATCGAGCAAGCTGACGAAGAAGTTTTACGCGATGTTTTTGATCGAATCAATTCGGCGGGCAAGCGACTTCGCGGATCAGAGATTTTCGACGCCATTCATAGCGCGACCTCGATAACGTCAGGGGACACACTCTCCACGGCGGCGATAGCCGACAGACTCGATCAATCGACGGATTTCGGTCGGTTGGATGAGGATATCGTGTACCAGGCGATACTGGTCAGGCGCCATCCGGATATTACACGCGACGGCCATTCAGAGTTCACATCCGACCGTCTTTCTGGCACGCCTTTCAATGCGGAAACGCGCGATCAAGCGTATGAGAGAACCGAAATCGCGCTGGAGGCCGTGATCAGATTCCTACAGGACAGGGTCGGGGTTCCGCATTTCACCTTCGTCCCGTTTCGATTCCACCTATTGGTGCTTGCGCGCTACTTCGCGCTGTACCATGACCCGGGCGCCCGGAATCTTGAGCTACTCAGCCGTTGGGTTTGGAGGTCGACTGCGGCCGCCTCGATTCTCGGCTATACAGGTTCTACGGGGAACGTTCGTTTGCTCGCGGGCCTTGTGGGTTTCGACGGTGCGTCGGCATCGGTGAAACGCTTGCTGGACGCCACGCGGCCAGAATCACTCGTTCCGACGCCCGAGCTGAACGAGTTTCGTACGAATCATTCCTCCGGAAAAATTATCCTTGCTGCACTCTGGGCGAAGCATCCAATCAACCCGGTAACTCACGATCCGCTGAGTCATTCCGAGCTCGCCAGCTTCCTCGTAGGGGAGTCGTCGCCCGCTGCTGTGGCATTGGAGATTCTGCCTCGGAGAAGGCTTGGAGCTTCCAATGCCGCCAATAGGGTGATCACGACAGTAGACCGAGAATCTCTCCTCTCGCATGCCGGGGACGAGAAGGTGCTCGCCAGCCTGCTTCTCGACGATCAGATGATTGCCTACATCGACAATGGGCGGTACGCAGAATTTCTGGAACGTCGAGCCACCGTACTGCGATCTCACCTACGAAACTTCTTGAGCGAGCGCACGGGATACGGCTTCGAGACGACCCCTCCTCTTTCCGACTTTGACTTTGACGACGATACATCCGACGAAATTGGAGGTGATTCGTGACACAAACGGTTTATGCCGTCCTACTCCATGGTAAGGCAGTCGGCAGCATAATCCAGCGTGGTGATGTGTCGCGGTTCGTCTTCTCGGATGACTATTGGGAAGATCCCGAACGTGATGTTCTTGGCTTGTGGTTCGAGGATGATCCCAGACGCTCGCCACAGGCCACGTCACGATTACCGGTATGGTTCTCCAACCTGCTTCCGGATCCCGACAGCCCTTTGAGAAGGATACTAGCGCACTCGGAGGGTGTGCCGACAACGCGAGAGCTGATGCTCTTGGCTAGTATCGGCAATGACCTGCCGGGCGCTGTTCGGGTACTTCCGGGAGGCTCGGATGCAGTCGACCCCACTCTGTTGGGCGACGTCACTTCGGCGCTGTCAGTAGTCGAACCGTCACCGCTTCGCTGGAAGTTCTCGCTTGCCGGAGTACAGCTAAAATTTTCCCTGCTGAAGAGGAACTCTCGACTCACCATTCCGGCTTCCGGCGCTCTCGGGAATTGGATAATCAAGCTACCGAGCGCTCGATACCCGGACGTGCCGAAGGTCGAATACGCTACGATGAGCTTGGCTCGGACTGTGGGTATCGAGGTGCCCGACATCGCTCTCCTGCATCGGGACCAACTGCCTTCATTACCCGGCGCGTCATGGGCGAACGGCGAAGAATGGGCATTCGGTATCTCTCGGTTCGACCGAACCGAGAACGGTGGTCGGGTGCACATCGAGGATCTGGCTCAAGTTCGAGGTTTCTACGACTCCAGAAAGTACGAAGGTACATTCGATACAGTCGCTGGATTGATCTACCGAGGTGTGGACCACCACTCACTGCGCGAGTTTGTTCGCCGGCTGACCTTTAATCTTCTTATCGGTAACGGTGACGCTCATCTGAAGAACTGGTCGCTGATCTACCGGGACCGTCGGACACCCACGCTGAGCCCCGCCTATGACCTCGTATCGACTGCGCCCTATTTCCCGGACGACCAGCCCGACGATTTCGGCCTGCGCCTGGGGGGAACCAAGACGATGGGTCGAGTGCACAGAGGAGGATTCGAAAGGTTGCAGTCGCGCGTGGGGGTGAGTAATCGTGATGTATTAGATGTTGTCGACGAAACCGTTGCGAGGTTCGTTCAGGCATGGTCCAGCGATTCTCGGCTTCCTTTCCCTCCTGCGATCAGTGAGTGGTTGGAACAATACATTCCGGCAGTAATTTCACGGCTTTCTCCCTGACCGCGATCGACAGACCACGTGGAACAGCAAAAATAGGACAGGTTCGTTCAGTTGGTGTCGTCTCGCGTTGCCATGTAGAAGGTTTGCCATGGCGGCGCCGTGGCAGTAATCAAGCCGCTACTCCCACTCCGCTCAGGAAGGCCCGGACCGGCCAAGACCATAGTCTCGCCGAGTACGGAGCGGGTATCCGACCCCGTGAGTTGACGGCTGTACGCCAGTCGTACAGCTGTTGCATATCGGTGGCGCTCGAATAGCTCGAGGGCTGCCTCGGTACCGGCACGTCTGCTCGGATCCTTCCAGCACGGCCGCATCAGCGGGACGGATCGACCAGTGCTTCGCGTCCCCATCATCGGCGGGCTACTGCACCCGCTCCGGAGCCTCCCGCGCTTCGCGGCCCTGCTGGCGAGAATGAGTGTTTCCTTTTGAAGCCAGCAGTCGAACTGGGGAAACCAGTCGAATCACTCAGGTGAGGGTGCGGGCCTCAACGCATTATGCGATGCCACCTCGTCCAGTGCAGCGACGAACCCCCATGAAACGACGGCGTACGACGACGTTCGAGGCCGCCCTGCCGAAGTACGAAGCGCGTGAAGCCGCTGCATTCACGGGTCAATGGAATCTTTCCGTTCTCAACATATAGCGCACCGGGGGGCTTGCTGCAAGGCCCGGGTCATGCCGCAGAATCATCGGCCGAAGCTAGAACCTGCAGAAATTGGAGTAGCGAGTGACGGATACCGATGTGATCATCGTGGGCGCCGGACCGACCGGTCTGATGCTGGCGGGTGAACTGTGCCTTGCCGGAGTGCGACCGCTGGTGCTGGAGCGGCATCCGCAGCCCCGTGACACTCCGAAGGCCAGCGGTCTCGGTGGGCGGATCCTGCACTTGCTGCGCTACCGAGGCCTTCTGGACCGATTCGAGGCGGCCAGCAGCGACCCGCACCTGGCTCCCCGCTTTCCATTCGGCAATATTTATCTGGACTTCACACATCTGGCAGATCCCCCGATGCGGGCGTTGCCGATCCCGCAGCTGGAAATCGAGCGACTGCTGGAAGAACGCGCACGCGAACTCGGCGCCGAGATCCGTCGCGGACACGAGGTGGTCGGGGTGCGCCAGGACGACGCCACGGTGACCGCGGACGTGCGCGGGCCGGACGGAACCCACCAGGTGACCGCCCGGTACCTGGTGGGCTGCGACGGCGGGCGCAGCCGGATCCGTGACATGGCGGGAATCGAGTTCCCCGGCGTCACATATCCAGAGGTCAACAGGCTGGCCCAGGTCGCCGTGCATGATTCGGTGACTGTGCTCGACAACGGCGATATCGACGTCCCCGGGCTGGGCACGATCCATGCGGGTTTCACGCGGACAGACCGCGGTGTGTTCGCGTTCGCGGTCAGCTCCGGGGTTCTGTTCCTCCAAACCACCGAAGACGAGTCCACCGAATACGACGACGACGAGCCGCTGACTCCGACCGAGCTCGGAGACAGCATTCGCCGCGTGCTCGGCGCGGATCTGCCCTTGGGAGAACCGACTCGGCTGACCCGCTACACCTTCAAGGATCGGCAGGCGCAGCGATACCGCGACGGGCGGATCCTGCTGGCCGGCGATGCGGCCCATCTGTTCCCCGCCACAGGCACGGCGCTCAATGTCGGCATGCTCGACACGGTCAACCTCGCTTGGAAGCTGGGCGCCGACATCCACGGCTGGGCGCCGGCCGGTCTGCTGGACACCTATCACGACGAACGCTACTTCGCCGGTGCACGGGCACGGCTCCAGACCCGAGCTCAGGTGGCACTGCGGCGCGGACACGACCCGGCGGCCGAAGCGCTTCGGCAAGTCTTCCAGGAGTTGCTCGTCGACGAGCCGGCCTTGCGTCGTATGGGCGCCCTCGTCGGCCACACCGACATTCGCTATCCGATGCCGGGTTCCCACCACCACGCCTTGGCCGGCACGTTCGCACCCGACCTCACGTTGCACACCGACCAGGGCTTCACCAGTGTCGCGGAACTCATGCAGACCGCACGGCCCGTCCTGCTCGACCTCACCGACCGTCAAGACCTCCGCGAGATCGCCCGAGACTGGCGGCATCGGATAGACATCCACACCGCCAAAGCCGACAACAGAACAGCCGATGCCCTGCTGATCCGTCCCGACGGCCACGTCGCCTGGGCCGCCACCGTCGACGAACCCGCCGACACCGCCGCGCTCGCGCTGCGAGAAGCGCTCTCCTCCTGGTTCGGCGCACCCATGAATTCGACAGAGCCGATCATCGATCGGCCATCCTGAGCGGACAGCCGCCAAGAGAACACACCGCTCGACGCTGTCACTGACGAACAACCCGTGATGCCGACGGTGCGGGCCGGTAGTTTCGCCGCGCCCGCACCGTCCGGTCACGTGACTCGAGGTGTCGGCATCGGCGATGGCGCACCTGAGTTATGTGGGCTACTTCGGATCATGCACTCGTTCAGCGAGATCCGCGAGGGGATCCGCATCGCAGCCCGCGTGGCGTCGAGCCGGTCAGCCGGGCTGTGGAGGGGAACGTGTTCGGCGTCGGTGGGAAGGGATGCCTGTTCGGCCGGTGCGGAAGCGAGCAGTTCGAAGGGCCGTAAGCGAAGGCTCGCCTGGCGAACTCGCTCGCTGATTCGCTATGAGCGGTACACGGGGAAGAGTGCGTCGGCTCGGATTGACCTCAACTGGCCTTGATGTTCGAGGATCGAGGGATGAGCATTCTGTTTCACAACACCATGCGGATCACCGAAGGTCACCTCGAACAGTTCGAGGCGGCTGTGCAGCGGGCGGTGGCATTCGTCGAGGAACATGGCCCGCAGTTGATGGTGCAGGTCTTTCTCGACGAAGAACGCGGCGTGGCCCACAGCTTCCAGCTCTATCGCGACTCCGAAGCCGTGCTCGCGCACTGGAAGATGTCCGATCCCTACATCAAGGACGTCATGGCGCACTGCGAGGTGCAGTCGTTCGAGACCTACGGTGAGATGTCCGACGAGGTGCTCGCCGGCCTGCGTTCCGGCCCGGCCGGCGAGGCGACGGTACGGCCACTGCTCACGGGTTTCACCCGGTTCTGACCTTCGTCGTTCAGGTCGCGCAACGTTCGGCTACGAACCTCTATCTGTGCAGTAGCGGGTTGTGTTCGCCGAGCCAGGACTGCCACCGAACCCCGGGCAACCGTCGATGCACCGCATCGATGAAACACTTCGCCCCGGAATGTCGCGCGCCGCAGAGTGATGTCGAGGGGGATGAACCTCTCGCAGCGCAAGGCCGCTACCTACTCCCATGGGCGGGAAAAGTCCATCCCCTGCTGCGCGATACTCGTGAGTGTCCGAAGTGGCAGGCCGCGCGGGGCCTCATGAGGTTGATCAGGCGTGAGGTGATGATGCCGGTGTTCGCAGAGCCGACCGGGAGCGGCGTTCCCGAGGCCCAGGTGCCTCGATGAGCCCGGAACGCTGGGTGGTGAAGCTCGACCCACCCACTGGCGTGCGCCCCTGGTTCATCGAGTTCCTCGCGGCGGCGCGGGAGGCAATTCAGACTTCCGCGGATCTGCTGGCGACGGGTACGCCTTCGCAGGCCCCGGATATGCTGAAGTTGTTGCGCGATGAGAAGCTCATCACCGGTGACGAGGACAACTCGGCCTTGGCCAAGGGCTACTCCGAACGCGCACGCGAGTTCAGCGACCTCAAAGAGGAAATTCATAAGCAGGACGCCAACGTCGACCTGTCCGCCTACGGCGCATACGACATCTCGAGCGGCACTTTCGTGGCGGTCAAGCAACACGTCAAAGCTTTGCAGGATGCGCTCAGAGATATCACGGGCCCGAGTCCCGGCAAGGAGTTCATCGACCTCGACCTCGAGTTCAGGCTGGCGAACACCGTGCTGCGGACGATCGACAAGGTGCACGACGAGATCGAGAAGGCCAACGACCGGGTGCAGGCTCACGCGAACGACATCAAAGGTTCCGTGCCGACACACACCCCGGCCTACACTCCGGCGTCAGCGCCCCGTAACTACGTGCCGAGCAACTACATGCAGCGCAGTTATACGCCGGATTCGAGCTTCGTGCCCGCCGCGACGGCCGCCGACTACTCCCGCTACCAGGGCAACGTCTCGGTCGACGCCGCCATCGAGGGTGCGCTCGACGCGCTGGGTATCACCGATCCAGTGGCCCGCGAGTACTGGAAGCAGGGTTACCGGGTCCTGATTCAACGGGAATCGGGCAATGACCCCAACGCGGTCAACAACTGGGACAGCAACGCCGCAGCGGGAAGAGCGTCCAGGGGGCTTACGCAGACCATCCCCAGCACCTTCCAGGCCTACCACGTGGCCGGAACGTCCAACAACATCCACGATCCGGTGGCCAATGTCGCCGCCAGCATGAACTACGTCATGGAACGGTACGGCGTCTCCCGAGACGGTCACGACCTCCAAGAGAAGGTCCAGCAAACGAACCCGCGCGCTGCCGCGAAGGGCTACTGAGCCGAGTCCCGTCCCGGCGTCGACCGGCGCTGCCGGGCGGCCGACCCCGACCACCGCGATTGCTCGTCGGGTCGAACGACTTTCGATAACGAGTTATCTTGTCGGTCTCCGGTCCAGGCGATCGACCGGTTTCTCGGAAGAGGTCGACGGCCGAGGAAGCTCTGGCGCGCTGCGTCTGGAACACTCGATCGTCGGAAAGGTTCTTTGCTGATGTTCCGTCGTTTCACGACCCAGGCGTCCCCCGGGGCGCCGCCGGTGGATGACCTGGTGGCAGGCGCGCTGCCGGACCGGGTGCAGATCGCGCACGAACGGTTGGCCCACCAGGACGACCCGGCACTACTGGAAGCACTGTCGGAGCGTGAGCTCGCCGCCTCCCGCGAGTTGGCCGAGCTCGTGCGTGACTACGAACGCCACGAGAAGCGGGCGCGTATCCAGGCGGCCGCCGATGCCGCGGAGCGGGTGCGGCGCACGGCCGCCGAGTTGGCCGAGCGCGAGGCTGCCGACCTGTTACGGGCCGCGCAGGCGATCGGTGAGCAGCGGCACAGCAGCAGTCCGCACGCGAAAGTGGCTCGCCTGCACCAGCGCAAGCCGCGGGTGCTGGGACTGCTGGCCGGGGTGGTCGCGTTCTCGATGCTGTTCTCCGCGGTCACGGTGCAGCAGAACATCGCGCCGACCGGCGGCGCGAGCAATCCCATGTTCTGGCTGTCCTATGGCTTGGAAGCGCTGATCAGCGCGGTACTCGTCGCGTTGATGCTGTCCACCGGGGATACCGCCGAGTGGGGGGTGATCGATCGGTTGTGGCAGGTCTACACCGTCGAGGGCGTCTTGCTGACGGCGAGCATCGCGCTGAACACGTTCCCCTACTTCAGGACAGGCGACCTGGCCGGGATCGGTATCCACGCGATCGCACCGATCATGATCGGCGTCGCGCTCGTCACCCACCGGCTCGTCGCCGAGCGATACGGGCGGGCGATCGAGCAAGCGACCGCCGCCGTGCCCGACCATGAAGATCTCCAGGAACGACTTGCGGCGCTCACTCAGGTCGGAGGGGCCGGGAACCAGATCCTGCCGAGCATCCTCATGGAGCCGCCTGCGACCGCTCGCCGGGCCGGGGAGCCTTCCAGCGCCGAACAAGCTCCGGAGGCCGCGGCTGTGGCCGGGCAGCACCCCGGCGCCGATCCGCAGCAGGACCGGACCACCGCGGCCGAAGCAGGACAGCCGTCTGCCGACGAAGCACGAGCAGCTGCGCTCACCGCTGTTCCCGCGCCCGAACTCACCGAGCTGTGGCTGGCCACCACACCGTTTCCGGCGGTCGAGCGGTCTGCCGCCGGTTCCGAGTCCGGTGCGCACCCGCCCGCCGAGTCCAGTCCGGACGAGGCGGTTCTCGACGCGCGGTTGGCGGCGGCGGTGCGCCAGACGCTCGACCGCATCCGCTTCAGCAGGCAGCCGGAGCCGGCCGAGCGGCCGGTGGAGCATCCGACCGACGCAGCGACCGAGCCGAGTGCCTCTGAAATCGCGGAGACGGCCGACGAGCACGGTGCACGACAGGAGCCTTCCGAGGCCCACTCCGAGTCGATTGCCCGTGACGTGGCGCAGGAGGTCACCGTGCCCGGGGCCGACTCCGAGCATGTCGTGCGCTCGGAGACCGTTGCGCCGAACGGCCGTGCGCTGGAGCCGATCGGTGCGGGCGTGGCTCAGCACTACGCCCCCAGCGGGGACGACAACGGTCGTCCGGCGCGGATGGAGCAGGTAACGCCGGTCGTGGCCGTGGACAAGGCGCCGATTGTGGAGGAAGCTGCCGCAACAGCGGCCGCCACAGCACCGCGCGTGGTCAACGAACGGCAGCTCACCACCCGTTAGCCCGCACGCCGCAGGGATACCGTCTGACTTTCGAAGGCGGTCGGCGACAGCGCTGCTCCGCGGGTTGGCGCTGCATGGTCGGGGTGGTTCTGCATGCGAGACGACTACCCATGCGGAGGCTTGTCCGCTGTGGTGGTCTCTCGTGACCGGCACCGAGCGATCTCAGCCCTGAGCCTGCAAACTCCACTCGCGCCCGTCGGGATCCCGCACCGTCATTTCCTTTGTCCCGTAATGGGTTGCCTCGAACGGTGCGACCACTTCGATGTCGCTGTTCGGCTGGAACGTGTCGGCGTCGGTGACGGTGAGTACGAGTTGTGTCCGGGGGCTCTGATAATTCGGCACTTCGGCGATGAAAACGTAAGGTCCGTCCCCGTTGCGGAACAGGCCGGAGTTGTGGTCGGTGGTGAACTCCGGCTCGTAGCCGAGGGCTTGGAAGAATCTCGCCGTCTTGCCCCAGTTGTGCGTCTCCACGTGCACGCCTTCGATGCCCGTCGTCGTCATCAACGCCTCTCCTTCAGTCCTGATCGTTGTCTTGGGCGTCGTCCAGGTAGGCGCGCAACGCGTCCGCGACCAGTGCCGACAGGGACGTGCCCGACTCGATGGCGCGGAACTTCACCTGCTTGATCAGCCCGACCGGCAAGTACACGTTGAACTGCTTCACTTCCTCGTCGCCCACTCGTCGATGCTAGCATGCTAGTAAGCTAGCGTGCGCGGCACTTTTGCGGTCGACCCGGCGGCGGAATGGCCGTAGCGTCGAATTCGTGAAAGTTCCCGCACACCTGCCCACGACCGCGGGCGAGCTTCGTTCGGCCGGGCACCTGCCGCGTGGCGTGAAAACCGAGATCCGCGAGAACCTGCTGGCGCTGCTGAGTTCCGGCGGCGACCCGTGGCCCGGCATCGTCGGGTTCGACCGGACGGTCGTGCCGCAGCTGGAGCGCGCGCTGCTGGCGGGGCACGATGTCGTGCTGCTCGGTGAGCGCGGTCAGGGCAAGACCCGTCTGCTGCGTTCGCTGGTCGGTCTGCTCGACGAGTGGACGCCCGTGATCGCGGGCGCCGAACTGGGCGAACATCCGCTCGACCCGATCAGCCCGGCCGGTCGTCGGCTGGCCGCCGAACTGGGCGACGACCTGCCCGTCGCGTGGCGCCATCGCTCGGAGCGGTACGCGGAGAAGCTGGCCACGCCCGACACCTCCGTCGGTGACCTGATCGGTGACGTCGACCCGGTCAAGGTGGCCGAGGGCCGCAGCCTCGGCGACCCGGAGACCATCCACTTCGGGCTCGTCCCTCGCGCGCACCGCGGCATCGTGGCGATCAACGAACTGCCCGATCTCGCCGAACGCATCCAGGTCGCGCTGCTGAACGTGATGGAGGAACGCGATATCCAGGTCCGCGGCTACACCCTGCGGCTGCCGCTGGACGTATTGCTCGTCGCCACCGCGAATCCGGAGGATTACACCAACCGCGGCCGGATCATCACCCCGCTGAAGGACCGGTTCGGCGCGGAGATCCGCACGCATTACCCGCTCAGCGTGGCGGCCGAGGTGGCTCTGGTCCGCCAGGAGGCCGAGCTGGTTGCCGAGGTGGGCGATCCGCTGATCGAGGTGCTCGCTCGCTTCGTGCGGCAATTGCGCGAGTCGTCCGCGATCGACCAGCGGTCGGGGGTGTCGGCGCGGTTCGCCGTCGCCGCGGCCGAAACCGTGGCGGCGGCGGCGTTGCGCAGATCCGCGGTGACCGGCGAGGGTCCCGCCGTGGCCCGTCCCGTCGACCTCGAATCCGTCCCGGCGGTGTTGCGCGGCAAGCTGGAGTTCGAGTCCGGCGAGGAGGGCCGGGAGCAGGAACATCTCACCCACCTGCTGCGCCGCTCGTTCTCCGAGACCGCGCGGGCGTTACTCGGTGGTCTGAACCTGCGTCCGCTGGCCGAGGCGGTCGGTGACGGCCATCTGGTGACCACCGGCGAACGCGTGCCGGGCGAGGAGGTCCTGTCGGCGCTGCCCGAACTGCCCGTCCTGCACGAAGTCGCCGCACGGCTCGGTGTCCACGCCGCCGATCCACCGTCCCGGATCGCTTCGGCCGTCGAGTTCGCTTTGGAGGCGCTCTACCTGGCGCGTCAGATCGCGAAAGACTCCGACGACGGTGTGGCGGTGTACGGCCGATGACCGCGGTGGCTTCCGGCGGGGCGTCGTGACCGCTTCCGATCGCTACTCCTACGGGCCCTATCACGACGGACCCGATCCTTTGGCGCCCCCGCTGGACCTGCGAGAGGCGCTGGACCGGATCGGTCGCGACGTGATGGAGGGAAGTTCGCCGCGCAATGCTCTGCAAGAGTTGCTGCGGCGCGGCACCCGCACCATGCCGGGGCTGGAGGAGCTGACGCGCCGGCTGTGGCAGCGCCGTGCGGAGATCTCCCGGAGCCACCGGCTGGACGGTACTTTGCAACAGGTCCGGGAACTGCTGGAAGAGGCGCTGGACGCCGAGCGCCGCGTCCTGTTCCCCGACCCCTCCGACAACGCCAGGTTCGCCGAGGCGCAGTTGGACGCACTGCCGTCGAGCACGGCCGCCGCCGTCACCGAACTCGCCGAGTACGACTGGCGATCCGCGACCGGCCGCGAGAACTACCAGAAGATCCGCGACCTGCTCGGCCGAGAGCTGCTCGAATCGCGCTTCGAGGGCATGAAACAGGCCTTGCAGAACACGACGCCCCAGGACGTCGAGCGGGTCAGGCGGATGATGTCCGACCTGAACGACCTGCTCGCCGCCCACGCGCGGGGCGAGGACACCCAGAAGCGATTCGCCGAGTTCATGGCCGAGCACGGCGAATTCTTTCCGGAGAACCCACGCGACACCGAGGAATTGATCGACGCGCTCGCGGCCCGCGCCGCCGCCGCGCAACGGATGATGAACTCGATGTCCGAGCAGCAGCGCGCGGAATTGTCCGAGCTGATCGGCCAGGCGTTCGGCGACCCGGGCATCGCCCAGCAGGTCGCCGCGTTGGACGCGCATCTGCGGGCGCTGCGCCCGGGCGAGGACTGGACTTCCGGGCGGCGTTTCCGCGGCGAGGACCCGCTCGGTCTCGGCGCGGGCGCGCAAGCCCTACAGGACCTCGCCGAACTCGACGCGCTCGCCGAGCAACTCGGCCAGTCCTACGCCGGCGCCCGGCTGGAGGACATCGACTTGGACGCGCTGGCTCGCCACCTCGGGGCGGATGCGAGCGTGGACGCGGCCCGGCTGGCCGAGCTGGAACGCGAATTGCGCGAGCAAGGCATCTTCGAGCGGGCGCAGGACGGCTCACTGCGATTGACGCCCAAGGCTTTGCGGCGGCTCGGTGAGGTGGCGTTGCGTGATGTCGTCGGGCAGTTGCGGTCTCGGCGCGGTGAGCGCGACACGGCCCTGGCCGGTGCGGCAGGTGAGCCGACCGGTGGCTCCCGGGCTTGGCGCTTCGGTGACACCGAGCCGTGGGACGTGTCGCGGACCGTGCGCAATGCCGTGCTGCGGTCGGCGTCCACGGGCAGCCGCCGGGTGACGCTGGATGTTTCCGATGTCGAGATCATGGAGACCGAGCAGCGGTCCAGGGCCGCCGTGGCGCTGTGCGTCGACACGTCCTGGTCGATGGTGCAGGACGGCAGATGGGTGCCGATGAAGCGCACCGCCCTCGCGCTGCACCACTTGATCGGCACCCGCTTCCGTTCCGACGCGCTGAGCGTGATCACCTTCGGCAGGCACGCCACGACCGTCGACATCGGCGAACTCACCGCGCTGGAAGGCGTCTGGGAGCAGGGCACCAATCTGCACCACGCGCTGCTGCTGGCCGCGGCGCACCTGCGCAGGCACCCGGACGCGGTGCCCGTCGTGCTGGTCGTCACCGACGGCGAACCGACCGCCCATCTGGAACCGGACGGTGAGGCGTACTTCAACTGGCCCCCGGAGCCGCGCACGCTGGCCGTGACGATGGCCCAGGTCGACGCCTTGGCCAGACTAGGCGCGTCGGTGACGGTATTCATGCTCGGCGACGATCTGCGACTGGGCGCGTTCGTCGACTTGGTGGCCCGCCGCAGCGGCGGACGCGTGGTGGCTCCGGACCTCGACGGTCTCGGCGCCGCCGTGGTGAGCGACTATCTGCGGGGCCGGCGCTGACGGTTCGGCTGATCCTCGACGGGAATGGCCTGTGCGGGAAAGGCTCCGGACAGCGAGGTCGTTGGCTCTACACTGAGCGCGTGGCTTTTCGTCGGGTCGTCGCAGTGTCCATGTTCGCCTTGCTGACTTCGCTCGGCGCTGCCGCCTGCACGGCGGAAGGCCCCGGTACGAAGACCGATTGCACCGTCACGGGATGCACGGTGACGTTCGACCGGGGTGTGGACGCGAAAGCCAGCATCCTCGGCATCGAAACGAAACTCGTTGCTGTGAACGGGAATCTGGTCACTCTCTCGGTGGGTGGTCAGGAGGTCACGGTCCCGGCCGGGGAAACCCAATCCGCCGACGGGCGCACCATCACCGTGCAGGAAGTGACCGGCGACAAGGTCGTGGTCAAGATCGCCACGGGCCTCACCGCGAACTGACCTTTCGTCCTACGGCGCCGCGGCCGAGTCGGCGTCGACCCGGACCGGGCGGGTCTTCTGATTGCTGCGTGGTGACTGTCGGGCGGACCGTCCGGCCTTGCCCAGCGAGCAGCGCGCGAGAACTTGTACTCGGTGCGGCGCATGTTCGTGCGTGAACCTGCGCAGTCGTGTCGCGAAAGTGGCACCGGAGCATTCGAGCGGCCGTAGCGAGGACTTATTGTGGTCGGCTCCGGTGCGTCGACGTGGAAAAACCGAAAGGTATTGAATACCAACAGGTATTGAATACCAAAAGGTCTAATTCGACCCTTTCCAGGGCAAATGGTTTTTACCGGAAATTTCTCCCCCGATTTGCTGTACACGCCCACTGCCCGTGTGTAGCGTCTGGAAACCGTAAACCCCTCACATGACAAGTGGTGGCGCGTGATCGGTATCGACGGCTGTCTCAAACGCATCATGGATATTCCCGGTGCGCGCAGTGTGACGCTCGTGGACGGCGCGAGCGGTCTGGCGATCGCCGCGGACGGCAGGCACGATCAGGTGGACGAGCACGAAGATGCCGCGGCCACAACGGATGTGGTGCGGGCGGTGCTCGCCTGCCCGGCATTGTCGACCGGCGGCGACGGTGACGACGTCACCGAGATCATCGTGTGCGGAACTCGCGGATATCACCTGCTGAACCTGGTGAACGGCGACTTCGACGGGCGGCTTTTCGTGCACGTGCTGTTCGACGACGACACCGGGAATCTGGCGATGGCGCGATTCCAGCTCCGTGGAATTCTCGACGAATTGGCCGAGGACGCTCATGAGCCCTGAACTCGCGGTGGAATTACGGCGACTGGAGAAGGAAGGGAGTACGGGCGTGCTGCACGCGGGCGACGGCGCGTTCCATCTCGCCGGAGGCGCGATCGTTTCCGCCGACTGCCGTCGCACCACGGGGCTGGACCGGCTGGTGGTCGAGGCGGGCGTGGCGACCGCCGAGGACTGGCGGCGCGCGAGAGCGGGAGATCCCGGCCGTGTGCTGGGAAGGCCGCGGCTGGAAACCCTGGCGATGCTGTCGGTCTTCGACGCCGCCTACTTTCTGCTGGCCTCACCCGCCGTCCCCGAGTTCCGGCCCGCGCCGCCGCACTGGCTCGCCCCCGTATGCCACATCACGCCCCGGGTTCTCGTGCAGGAGTGCGCGCGACGCGGCGACCCGGAATCCGGGCCGTGGCCCGCGGAGCTGGTCGACCGCGTCCCCGTGGTGCCGGTCCGCAGGGTGCGGCGGCGGCGTGTCGTACTCACCGGGGGCCAAGCGGAGGTGCTGGCCGCCGCCGATGGCCGGCGCAGCGTCGCGGGCATCGGGCGTGAACTCGGCCGGACGACCTATGGATGCCTCGTCGCGGTGCGCGACCTGACGGCAGCGGGGCTGATTCAGCTGCCCGTACCGGCGTCCGCGCCGACGGCGGCCGAGCCGGTCGTGCCCGGGCCGGTGGCCACGGAACCCGAAGCGGCCGCACCCGTGATCGCCCCGCCGGGTCGGCTTCCCCGGCGCCGTGGGCGGCACGCGGCCGCGCCGATCCCCGCCGCCGATCGCCCGGAGCCGCCGGACCGCGACTTGCTGGTCCGCCTGCAAGCGGCTTTGGAGGAACTCGCGTGACCACGCGAAAGAAATTGCTCGGCGATTGGATGGGAAGGTTGACCAAGGTGGCGATGTCCGGACCCGAACCGAACGCGGCGGTGCTCACGGAGCTGAAGGCACTGCGCGATCGTGTCCCTCGGCTGACCGGCGCGCTGGTGGCATCCAACGACGGCTTGCTCGTCGCACACGATCTACCCCCGCAGATCGAGCCCAACGGTATGGCCGCCATGGCCGCCTCCCAGCTGTCGCTGTCGCACCGGCTGGCCAGCACCGCGCACGGCGGCGGGTTCAACGAGGTCGTGGTGCACGGCACCGGCGGGCACGTGGTGATCTACGCGGCCGGCTGGACCTCGCTCACCGTCCTGGCCGCCCCCGAGGTGAACATCGGCCGATTGCATCTGGAATCCCGTCCGGCGGCCCGCGCGATCGCCGACTTGCTGACGCCGGTGGCGACCGACGCACGAAGCGAACAAGCCACGAAAACCAACTGAAAGGAACAACTATGTCCAATATGGATCTGGCGCTCAAAGACATGATGGTGATCGACGGTGCGATCGGCGCCGCCGTGGTCGACTACAACAGCGGCATGGCGCTGGGCATGCTCGGCAGTTCCAAGTCCCTGGATCTCCAGGTGGCAGGCGCGGGCAACACCGAGGTGGTGCGGGCCAAGCTGCGGACCATGGACCAGCTGGGGCTCAAGGAGGAGATCGAGGACATCCTCATCACGCTGTCCGGCCAGTACCACATCATCCGGCCGATGACCGGGCGCAAGTCCAAGGGCCTGTTCCTCTACCTGGCCCTGGACCGGGGCCGGGCGAATCTCGCGTTGGCCCGGCACCGCCTGAAGGGGATCGAGGAGGATCTGGAGGTCTGATCGGCGAGAGAGCCGATTTGACATGAACCTTGGTTCAGGTTCGACGCTGTTCTCGGTATCGCACGCGTCGAAGGGAACCGATCATGTCCGACCATCCGCTCCAACTCGCCGTGATCATCGGCAGCACCCGTGCGGGCCGCTTCGGCCCGACCGTCGCGAAGTGGTTCGCCGAGCATGCCGACCGGCGCGACGACGTCACCGTCGACGTGATCGATCTGGCCGAAACCCCGTTGCCGGAACGGCTTTCCAGCAGTCCCGAGCCGCAGGCGGCGCGGGCGCTGGCAGCGGTGGGCCCCCGACTGGCCGCGGCGGACGCATTTGTCGTGGTGACACCCGAGTACAACCACAGCTATCCGGCGTCGGTCAAGAACGCCATCGACTGGCATTACATCGAATGGCGGGCCAAGCCGGTCGGGTTCGTCTCCTACGGCGGCATCTCCGGCGGCTTGCGTGCCGTGGAGCATCTCAGGCACGTGTTCGCCGAACTGCACGCGGTCACCGTGCGCGACACGGTGAGCTTCCACGACGCGGGCACGCGGTTCGATTCGGCTGGGAAACCGACGGATCCGCAAATGCCGGTCGCCGCGGCCGATCAACTGCTCGAACAGCTGGTCTGGTGGGGGCGGGCGCTCCGGTCGGCGCGGGCAGAACGTCCCTATATCGCGTGACTTCGCGGTTCGGGATGTGCCGACCGGAGCGCGCTCACGGGATCATGCGGTAGAAGCGCCAGAAGCCGAAATCCTCGATCGGCAGCACCTCGATATCGGCGAAGCCCGCTGAGCGTGCGTAACGGCGCAGGGTGTCGTGGCGCATGACGGTGCCGGTGGCAGCCGAGCCGGGATGGGCGCGGCCGTCGGGCAGGCAGATCAGCAGGCTGAATCCGTACATCAGCCGATCGACGTCATCCGCGGGCGCCCGGAACTCCGGCGCCACCGCTTCGTCCATGACGACCACCGCGCCGCCGGGACGCAGTGCACGACGCATCGCGGCCAGCACCGGCACGGGGTGGGGCAGATCGTGCAGGCATTCGAAGGCGAAGATCGCGTCGTAGGCCTGCTCGCCCAAGGCGGTCGCGGCGTCGGCGCGGTGGAACCGCACCCGATCCGAGAGCCCGGCCGCGGCGGCGTTGCGGTTGGCCATGTCCACCGACGGCTCGTCGATGTCGTAGCCGTCGACGGTCAGGTCCGGGTAGGCCCTGGCCAGCGCGATGGTGGACCAGCCGCCGCCGAAGCCCACGTCGGCGGCCCGTGCTCCCGGCCGGGACAGCGTCTCGGCGAGATCCGGTACGCCGGTCAGCGCGGCGGCGAGCCGTCGCTCGAACCAGGGCCGGTTCATATCCGACTGGGCTTCGCGCATGTCCGTGCCGAACTCCGACCATCCAACGCCGCCGCCGTCCCGATAGGCCCGGATCAGCGCCGGTGACTGCACCGCCGCGGCGGCCAGCATGCGCGCCAGCGGCGCCAGATAGTTCAAGCTGGTGGGATCCGTGAGCACCTCCGCGGCGCCGGCGGGCAGTTCGAACCGGCGGTCGGGCGTGACGGTCAGAATCCCGGCGGCGGCCTGTTGTTCCAGCCATTCGCGGGCGTAACGCTCGTCGCCGCCCGCGCGTGCGATCAGCTCCGCGGCATCGGCGGGACCGTGGTCGACCAGCGCTCGATACCAGCCCATCCGGTCACCCAGATGGATCGCCAGCAGGTCGATGGCGCCCAGGGCCGACGCCACCAGACGGTCGGCGAATCGCTCGGCGGTGGCCGCGTCATCGCTCACGTCAACGTCATCGCTCACGTCAACCTTCTTTCTCGTCGATACCACCTGTCGGTCGGGAATCGCCGAGTCGTCCGCGGGTATTAACGGCACGGCGTCCTGGTCCGCTCGGACGCAGGCGCCGCATTCGCCGGTCCGGCCGCGGGATCCGGCGTACGCTGTGCGGCGACGAAAGGACTCCACGATGCGAAAAATGCTCGCGGCGTTGGTGATCGCCGGATCGTTCATGGCAGGGGGCGCGACGATCGCGCACGCGAATCCGCCGTCGCAGCCTCCGACGCCACTGTGCCTGGTAGTCGGCGGAGCCATCTGGGTGGTGCGCAACAGCATCGACCCCTATGGTCTGTCGCAGGATCCGCTCGCTGTCGCATTGCGTAACGCGCACCAGCAGGTCTGCGGCTAGGCGTCTACCTCAGACCGTGCCACCGGTTCTTCCCCCACTCGCGCAACTCAGGACTGACGGTCAGCACCGGCAGGAGCAGAATCAGTCCGATCAGGGTCAGGTAGACCACGAGTTCGCCCACGATCTGCACGACGGTGGGGAGGGCGAAGGGAACGGCCAGCACTCCCAGGGCTATCGCCAATGGGTAGGCGTCGGCTTGGGCTGCGGTGACGGCGGCGAAGGCCAGCCCGCCCGCGAGAAAGAAACCGACCAGTGCGACAAGGTAGTTGTCCCACCACGCGGTTCCCTTCGGCTGAGGTGCTTTTCGCATGCGGGGAGCCTAACGCCGAGCTCGCGGCGACAAGGGCAAATTGTGAGCATCCGGTTCGGCCGGGGACGAAGTGGCCGCACTCGCCGTGTCGTCGAGCCATGCTTCGGCGAACATCAGTCGATCGTGCGTCACTCCATGTGCGGCGGGCGCGGCCAGGGATTGTTCTCCCGGTCCTCGACCGACTGGTTGAATCGCGCGATCAGCTCGCCGAATTGATCGACATCGGCGTCGGTCCAGTCGGCCACCACCGCGCCGATACCTTGACGGCTCTGCTTGCGGTCGGAGGCCAGCAGTTCCAGCCCTTTCGCGCTGGCACGAATCTTGCGAGCGATGCCTCCCTCGGGGTCGGGCACCCGATCGACCAGGCCCTGTTTGAGCATGGCTCCGACTTGACGATTGATCGTGGAGATGTCCAGTTGGAAGGCTTCGGACAGCTCGCGCAGACTCAGCGGCTGGTCCAGTTCCAGTCGCGTCAGGATCAGATACGCGGAGCGGTCGAGTCGGAAACCGGGACGGCGTAGCAGTGCGGCGGGGAAGTGCCTGGACAGCAGGGAGAGTTCGAAGGCCAGGCGGCTCAGCGCCGCGTTGCCGCCGGAACCGGAATCGGACATGACCTCACTATGTCGCGTGCGTCACGCCGATTCCAAATTGTGCACCATACACATGATATGTACCGTGCATATGTGAGTGTAGCTGCCGATGCGACTTCGACCGTCTCAGGTCCGGGGGATCGGCGCCGTCCCGCGCCCGCCCTGCTCATCGCGACGCTGGGCATGGTCGGTGTCGTGGTCTCGCTCATGCAGACCCTCGTCATTCCGATCATTCCGTCGTTGCCCGCCCTGCTGAATACGTCGGCGTCCAACGCGTCCTGGGTAGTGACCGCGGCGCTGCTGGCGGGCGCGGTGGCGACCCCGATCAGCGGCCGCCTCGGCGACATGTTCGGCAAGCGCCGCATCTTGTTCGCGAATCTGCTTCTGATGGTCGCCGGTTCGGTGGTCTGCGCGGTGTTCTCCACGCTGCTGCCCGAGATCGTCGGGCGCTCGCTGCAAGGTGCGGCGGTCGGGGCCATTCCACTCGGCATCAGCATCATGCGGGACGAACTGCCCGCCGAGCGGGTCGGTTCCGCGATGGCGATCATGAGCGCCACGCTCGGCGTCGGCGGCGCGGTCGGCCTGCCGGTCGCGGCGGCCATCGCACAGCACGCGAATTGGCACATGTTGTTCTGGACCTCCGCCGTCCTCGGTGTCGTCTGCGCCGCATCGGTTTTCGCATTCGTCCCGGAGTCGCCGGTGCGCACGCCCGCCCGGTTCGACTTCGGCGGTGCGATCGGGCTGTCGGTGGCGCTGCTCGCGCTGCTCGTCGCGATCACGAAAGGCGCGGATCGGGGTTGGGCCAGCGCGCCGATCCTGATGCTGTTCGCGGTGTCGGTGGTGGTGTTCCTCGGTTGGGGCGCTTTCGAACTGCGGCAGCGTTCGCCGCTGGTGGACCTGCGGGTGTCGGCGCGCCCGAGGGTGCTGTTCACCAACGCCGCGTCGATCGCCATCGGATTCGCGCTCTACGGCATGTCGCTGACCTTCCCGCAGCTGCTGATGGCGCCGGAACAGACCGGATACGGCTTCGGGTTGTCCATGGTCGGCGCCGGGTCGGCGCTCGCGCCCACCGGTTTCGTGATGATGCTGCTCTCGCCGGTGTCGGCGCGGCTGTCGGCGAAACGAGGCCCGAAGGTCACCCTCGCGCTCGGCTCGGCGGTGATCGCCGTCGGTTATCTGTGCGCGGTGGTGTTGATGAACAGCGTCTGGGAGATCGTGCTCGCCTCGGTGATCGTCGCGGGCGGCGTCGGCCTGGCCTATGCGGCGATGCCCGCGCTGATCATGGGCGCGGTGCCGATCACCGAGACGGCGGCGGCCAACGGCTTGAACTCGCTGATGCGCTCGATCGGCACCTCGACCTCGGCCGCGGTGATGAGCGTGGTGCTGGCGCATATGACCATCCAGTACGGTCCGCATCTGCTGCCCTCACGCGACGGGTTCCACACCACCTTCCTCATCGCGATGGCGGCGGCGCTGGTCGCGATCGGCCTGACCGCGTTGATTCCGATGCGGAAGACGGCTGACGCGGCCACCACTATCGGGCATTCCTGATCCGGGACGGGCACCGATCCGGATCTGCCTGTCTCGGCTGCCACATACGCGCCTGCTGATCTGTGAGCGGAGCCCGGCTCCTTTTCGCGCGAGCGGTGACTCCAGCAACAGCCGATGGCCTCCGCGCATGCTGCCGCTCTCCACCGGCGCTAGGCCGAAGGCCTCGCCTCGGGGGCGACGCCGTATGTCCCGCAGCGTGCCCTGGGGTCGTGTTCATCGCTTCGGCGGGTCAGGGGCGGCGACGGCATCGGTATAACGGCGACCGAGGGTGCGAATGTGGGCGACGAGTTCCGGCGGTCCGTCGACGCGGAAGTCCATCATCAGCATGGACAGGTAGATGGCGATCGTCTCCAGCGCGTCCGCGCCGGTGTAGAGCACGCAGGTGTCCGCGTCCACGGCCTCGACCACGCCCACGGCGGGATTGATCCGGGCGATGACGGTCTCGGCGGGCGCGAGCACGGTGACCCGGGCCCGCACCTTCCAGCCGGTGGTGGCGATATGGCGCATGACGAAGGCGACCAGATCGTCGTCGGGCAGCGAGCGCGCGGCGAAACGGCGAGAACTCGCATCGGCGCGCAGGATCCCGGCCACCGCGATCGCGCGCCAGGAGTGGTCTGCCAGGCTGTAGGCGACCAGATACCAGCGGCGCTGCCAGTTGATCAGCCGATACGGTTCGATCTCGACGGAGGATTCGGTCGCGGCTTCGGTGATCCGGACCGTGGCGCCGTCGCGGATGGCGCCGGCCAGCGTGGTGAGCACGGCGGCGGGAACGGGCGCGTCCGGCTCTCGCGATCCGGTCGTGGCCGGACCGATCGCCGTCGCGTTCAGCAGCGCGGATACCTTGCGCTGCAGGCGTTTGGGAAGAATCTGGTCCAGCTTGCCCAGTGCTTTCGTGACGTGCTCGGCGATGTCCGCGATGCCGGTGGAGCCGTCCTCGGCGAGCCCTACCGCGACCGCGACGGCCACCGCTTCGTCGTCGTCGAGCAGCAGCGGCGGCATGGTCGTGCCCCGGCCGAGCCGGTAGCCGCCGATCGCGCCGCGTTCGGCGTGCACCGGGTAGCCGAGCTCGCGCAGGCGCTGAATGTCATGGCGCAGTGTGCGATCGGTGACGCCGAGACGCTCGGCCAGCTCGCGGCCGGTGTGCGCGCGGTCCTGGAGCAGCGTGAGCAACCGCAGCAGGCGCGTAGAGGTAGACGTCACTTTTTCTCCTCAGAAATTAGGAACGAAAATAGCCTAATGCGCGCATAGGCTGATGTCACAGCGAAAAAAACCGAAAGGCTACGACATGAACGCCACCAGCACCGCCGCCGTCACTTTGCGCCCCGTTTGGCGGGACGTGCTCGCCGAGTCCTATCGAGCACTGGAGAACGTGGTCGCGGGGGTGCGGGCGGATCAGTGGCACCTGCCCACCCCCTGCTCGGAATGGGATGTGACGCAGGTGGTCCAGCACGCCGCGGGAGACCAACTGGCCTTCGCGGAACTGCTCGGTATCGGCGACGGTCCGGCCTACAACCCGTTCGAACCCTCCGGTGTCATCGACGGCGCCCCGTCGGAGCTGGTGCGCGCGGCGATCGAGCAGACTTCGACCGCCTGGGCAACGGTCCGCGACGCCGACGAAAGCGTGGCGACCCCACTGCCGCACGGCCCGCTCGCCACCCCCGTCGCCGCCGTGATGTGCGCGCTGGACGCCGCGGTGCACGCGTGGGACATCGCGATCGCGACCGGTCAGCCGTCGCCGCTGACCGACGAGCTCGCCACGCACTTGCTCACCGCGGCGCGGGCCATCCACCCGGCGCCCGGCAGTGGCGAGGCGGCCGAAATCGTCGAGCCGTTGCGTCAGTGGGGCGCGTACGCCGCCATCGTGGACGGCCCCGCCGACAGCGCCGCCGTCGCGAGTCTGCTGCGTTACCTGGGTCGCGACCCGCGCTGAGCGTCGGGGTCGACCGAGCCGGATGCGGGGCTCACCTGGGAGCCCCGCAGGGCGCGGACTGGGACGCGACCTCGGTGTGGTCGGCGAACCGGCGACGGTCAATTCGCCGGCAGGCGGTCGTCCGGCATCGAGCGCCTGTCCCATGTCGTCCGGCTGAGCGGACGCGGGCCCGACGCGCAGACCCGAGGACCCGGCTCAGCGCGCGGTGACGAACCCCTGGGCGATCATCCAGTCCCGCGCCACCTCGGCGGGTTCGCGTCCGTCCACGTCGACTTGGCGGTTGAGCTCGGTGATGGCCTCGTTGGTGAGGCGCTGCGAGATCGGCGTCATGACCGCGGCCACCTGCGGATGCTCGTCGGCGAAGCTTTTGCGCATCACCAGCGCCGCGTTGTACTTCGGGAAGAAGCCGCGATCATCCTGCAACAGCACCAGATTCAGCGCCGGGATGCGTCCGTCGGTGGCTGCGACGGAGCCGAAGCGGCACTGCTTGCCGTCGGCGGTCGCCTGGTAGACCACCGCGTCCTGCACGATCCGCTTGCTCACTTTGCCCGCGTCGATCTCGTATTTGCGGACCAGACCCGGAAACCCGTCCTGGCGGACGTTGAACTCGGTGCCGACGCAGATGGACGCGGCGGCCGGATCGGCGGCGGCCAGTCCCGCGTAGTCCGACAGCGTGCGCACGCCGGTCTCCTGAGCGGTGCGCGCGCTCATGACCAGTGCGTAGGTGTTGTTCATCGGCGCCATCGCCGTCCACACCATGCCGTGCTCGGCGAGGTCGGCCTCGCGCACCGCCTCGAACTGGCCGATCTCGTCGGGCACCGGCGTCTCGTTGCCGAGGTAGTTGATCCAACCGGTGCCGGTGTACTCGTAGGCGAGGTCGATCTGCCCGTGCAGTTGGGCGTCGCGCACGCTGTTGGAGCCTTGGATGTTGGTCAGGTCGCGTACGTCGGCGCCCGCCGCGGTGAGGGCGAATTCGATGAGATACCCCAGGATGTTCTGCTCGGTGAAATCCTTCGAGCCCACGGTGATGCGCACGCCGTCCAGTTCGGGGATCGGGCCGATGCTGCCCGGCCCCACCCGCAGTGGCACCGCGCCGCCGGACTCGAGTCCGCAGGCGGCCACAAGCGCCAACCCGAGCCCGAGCGCGAATACCCGCCACACCCGGGTCATTCGAGCCCACTCGGCCCGAGGAATTCCTCTGCGAGCGCGCCGAGCCAGTCCACCAGCAAGGCCAGTGCCACCGCGAGCACCGCGCCGACCACCAGGGTGACGTTGTCGCGCAGCTTGTAACCGGTGTCGATCAGGATGCCGAGCCCGCCCGCGCTCACCAGGAACGACAGCGTCGCGGTGCCGACCGCGAGTACCAGCGAAGTGCGCAGCCCGGCCAGGATGTAGGGGACCGCCAGCGGGAATTCGATGCGGCGCAGCACCGTCACGGCCGACATCCCCTGTCCGCGACCGGCGTCGACGAGCGTCCGGTCCACCTGCTGGTAGCCGAGGATGGTGTTGCGCAGCACCGGAAGCAGCGAGTAGAACGCGATCGGCGCCACCCCGATCCAGAAGCCCGTGGTGCGGGTGGCCAGATAGAACAGCACGATCAGGCCGATAGCCGGTGCGGCCGCGCCGATGTTCGCGACGCCCACGAAAACCGGGGCCGAGCGGCGGAACCCCGGTCTGGTGAGCAGGGTTCCCAGCGGGACGCCGATCGCGACCACGATCAGCACCACGGTCGCGGTGATCAGTACGTGCTGCCAGGTGACCGTCGCGACGTTGCCCGCGTTCAGACTGGCTTGCTGCGTGACAGTCAGGTCGCGGGCGAAGGCCCACACCAGCACGCCCGCGGTGAGCGCGAGGACGAGCACGGGCTGCACGACCAACCGGATGCGCTCGCCTCTGCGCTGGGTGGCGGGCGCCGCGGTAAGGGCGGTCATGGTGCGCCGTCCGTCGCGGCGGCGTCGGCTCCGTGCTCGGTCCGCAGCGCCGCCAGGTGGCCGACCAGGGTGTCGATGCTGATCAGCCCGGCGTATTCGCCGCGCGTGCCGGTCACCACCGCGGTCGCGCTCCGCTGGGTCAGCAGCGCCTCGAGCGCGTCCTGCAGGGTGGATTTCAGCGACAACGTCTGCGTCACGGGCGATCCGAGGTCGCCCAGCGAGTCGGCGTGCGCGAGCTGCGCGGTCGAGACCCAGCGGCGTGGACGGCGCTGACCGTCCAGCACCAGTGCCCACGGCCGGTCCCGGTCCGCCAGCGCGGCGCGCAGCGCCTCGGCCGGGTCCTGCTCGGTGGCGGTGGGGCAGTCGCCTAGTTCGACGTCCTGGACCCGGGTCAGCGTGAGCTGTTTGAGCGAGGCGTCCGCGCCGACGAAACCGGCGACCGTCTCGTCGGCAGGGTCGGCCAGTATCGCGGCGGGCGTGTCGTACTGCAGGATCCGGGATCGGTCACCGAGCACGGCGATGCGATCACCGAGTTTGACCGCCTCGGTGAAATCGTGGGTGACGAAGACGATCGTCTTGCCGAGTTCGCCTTGCAGGCGCAGCAACTCCTCCTGCAGCAGTGCCCGGGTGATCGGATCCACCGCGCCGAACGGTTCGTCCATCAGCAGCACGGGCGGGTCGGCCGCCAGCGCTCTGGCCACTCCGACGCGCTGCTGCTGGCCGCCGGAGAGCTGGCGCGGATAGCGGTCGCGGAAGGTGTCCGGGTCCAGACCCACCAGCTCCAGCATCTCCTCGACCCGCGCCGAGATACGCCGCCGGTCCCAGCCGATCAGGCCCGGCACCGTCGCGACGTTCTTCGCCACCGTCAGATGCGGGAACAGGCCCGCCTGCTGGATCGAATAGCCGATGCCGCGCCGTAGCCGATCGGGATGGATCGTGGCCGCGTCGCGGCCGTCGATCGTGATGGTGCCCGCGGTCGGCTCGATCAGCCGGTTGATCATCCGCATGGTGGTGGTCTTGCCGCAGCCGGACCGACCGACCAGGACCACGATCTCACCGGCCGGGATGGTCAGCGAGACGCTGTTCACGGCCGGATCACGCTGGCCCGGATAGTGTTTGGTCACCGAGTCGAGCACGATCTCCACACCGGAGACGACGGATCCGGCGAGCTGGCCACGGTTTTCGGTCTCGGTCACGCCAGTCCCCTCGAAGTGGTGAGTCGTCCGATCAGGACGTAGATTCCGTCGAGTACGAGGGCGAGCACGACGACGAGGATCGTGCCGACCAGCGCCTGCGGCAACGCGTTCGGACTGCCGAGGCGGGCGAGCCCGGAGAAGATCAGATTGCCGAGCCCGGGACCTTTGGCGTACGCGGCGAGGGCGAGAATTCCCATGATCAGCTGGGTGCTCACCCGCATTCCGGCCAGGATCGCGGGCCAGGCCAGCGGCAATTCGATCCGGGTGAGGACCCGCAGCCGGTTCATCCCGACTCCCCGAGCCGCGTCGGTCACGGCCGGATCCACCGAAGCGAGTCCGATGATGGTGTTGCGCATGATCGGTAGTAGCGCGTACACCACGAGCGCGGTGATCGTCGGCGCGACACCCAGGCCGAGGACCGGGATCAGGAGACCGAGCAGCGCGAACGACGGAACGGTGAGCACCGCGCCCGCCAGCGCGGAGGCGATCGCGGAGCCGAACGGGCTGCGGTAGACCAGCACTGCGACCAGCACCGAGACGACCGTGGCCAGCAGCACCGATTGCACCACGGCCGAGACGTGCAGATAGGAGTCGACCAGCAACTGGTGTCGCCGGTGCACGAGGAATGTCCACAGCGTGTCCAGGGCGGTACCTCCCCATCGGCCGGCCTATCCGGAGACTAGCGCGGTTTCCCGGCGCCGTAGGCGATTTCGGCTCGCGCGGGCTGCCCTCGCCTCGGTTCTCGCAACCTTACGGGTGTCGCCGGGAACCGTTCGGGGCGCTCGGACGTCGAACATATGAGGTCGGGAACGACATCGCACTGAGGAATCGGGGGAACGATGACACGACAGCTCGGCTCGGCGCGGTGGATCGGGCTCGCGTTGGTGGTGCTCGGTGTGGCCGCCGCCATCGCGGGCGGCCTCTGGTGGCAGGACCGGGCGGACCGCGCGGCCGCCGTGGGGGAGCGCCTCACCGAGTTCCCCGATGTGGACCGTTCGGCTCTGGATGCGGCTCAGGCCGGGATCGTCGCGGTCGCCGAGCGCGAGTTCGCCGATCCGGGCGCGGGCACGAAATACGCGGAGGGAGTCGAGGAGGCGTGGTGTGCCGATTTCGTCAGCTGGGTGCTGCGCGAGGCGGGTGTGCCGCTGGCCAACCCGAATTCGGGCTCTTGGCGGATTCCCGGTGTGTACACGTTGCAGGAGTACTACGAGAGCGTCGGCCGGTTCGTCCCGATCGGGTCGGATTACCGACCGCGTACCGGTGACGTGCTGCTGTACGGGGAATCCAGCCCGTTCGGCCAGCACGTGAACATCGTCCTGCAGGCCGAGGGCGGCCGGGTGACCACGATCGGCGGCAACGAGTACGACGAGATCCGGCTTTCCCGCTTCGCGCTGGAGGACGTGCCCGGTCTGGTCGGTTTCGGACGATTGTGAAGCTCGCCCCACCTAGCGGAATCTGTCCGATATGCGCGTGAAACCGCGCGCCCGATGGTCCTACGATGGAGGCGGCGGCGCCCGGCAGCGCCGTCGCCGGTCCCCGCCCTGCTTCCCCCTCATCGGCAGGACGGGGATCCCGGGCCGAAGGAGCGCGCTCCCGGGTGGGACAAGATCGGTCGCGTAGCGTGTCGGGTGTCCATCGAGAGGTGAGGGTTCCGGGACTACTGATGCATCCGACCGACGAAGCGGCTGGCGCGCCTGTCTGGATCGACTACGCGGAGTTCGGTGAGCGTTTCGTCACGCACGCCGTGAACGCGGCTCGCATAGAGTCCGCAGTCTCCGGCATGACGGGTCGCGGCATGACCATCGGCCCGGTCTCGATCGGCCCGGCCGGACTCGCCGGTTTCGTCGCCGAGGGCAAGGTCGGCGCCCCACGCGTCCTCGACCGCGGTCCACGGGTGACCTTCGAGGTCACGATCCCGGTGTCGCTCACGCTGAAGGTGCTGCTCGGCGGCCGGAAGCTGCGACTGGAGGCCAGGGTCGAGATCGATCTGACGCTGCACGCTCGCACCGCCGAACCCGTGCTCATCGTCATCGACATCCCGCCGATCACCCAGCGCGACATCAGCTTCGTCCTGCGCGCCCAAGCGGTGGAGTCGGCGTGGGAGTGGCTGCTCGACCCGATCGCGGGGGTGGTGCAGCGCGAGGTCGCCTCCCGGGTGAACGCCATGCTGGCCGATCCGCACACCCGCCGCAACCTGGTCTTCGACATCGAGGCCATGGTCGCGGGCAGACGATCGGAGCATCGGCACAAGACCGCGTTCGACTGGATCGGCTACGGCGAGTTCGGTCATCGGTTCTTCTCCCGCATCGTGACGCGCGAACGGGTCTGCGACGTGGTGGAACGGTTGGCGGGCCGGCCGATCGAGGTCGGCCCGCTGCGCACCGGCCCCGGAGCCGTCGTGACCGTCCGGGGAGCGGTGCGGATGCCGCGCCTGGCGGACCGGTCGGCCGACCCGGTCGCATTCGACCTGACTCTGCCGGTGAGCCTGGACATCACGGTGGACGTCCTGAAAGCCAATCGCTACAGCGCAGACCTCGAAGTGCCGTTGGTGCTCACCGCACGAGCCGCCGACCCACTGCGCGTGGTGATCGATGTGCCGCCTCCGGACCCGGCCGACATTCGCATGGAGTTCACCGCCCACGGCGCGCGTGCGGCCGCCCTCGGTGCCCTCGCCCGGATGAAGAAGCAGGTAGTGGCGCAGGTGGCGGCGGTGATCCACAAAGAGTTGGCCGATCCGGCCATGCGCACCATCGACGTCGCCGCGCGCATCGACAGCGTCGCCTGACCGCATCTCCGTGCGCACTGTGTGGCAAATGTGAAACGTGTTTCTCCTGGGTCTAGCGGTTCCAATGTGAATGTGGTGAAATGAGTTCACGTTCGAGGCTCCCGGCGCGCGCTGAGGTTTGGGGAAGGCGCGCCGGGCACGCTGCCATCCAGGTCGGGGGTGCGCGAAGGAGTCCACGATGCGTTCCATCTCGGTATCCCGGCGTGATCTGTTCGTCTACGCGGCCGCCGCGGCCTTCGTCGGCGCGACCGCCGCGGCGGCTCCCGCGTCCGCGCGGCCCTCGCTCGGCACCCTGATCGATTACGCCGGCGGCGTTCCGTCGGCCACGGCGATCCGCGACGCGGGGCATATCGGCGTGATCCGCTACGTGTCCGATCGCAGGCCCGGCGCCGAGTGGATGGCCGGAAAACCGCTGCGCTCGGCCGAAGTCGATGACCTCAAAGCGGCGGGTCTGCACATCGTTTCGTGCTACCAGTTCGGCAAAGGGCCGACCGCGGATTGGCGCGGCGGGCTGGAGGCGGGCAAGCGGCACGCCGAGCGCGGGCTCGCGTTGCACCGCGCCGCCGGCGGCCCCGACAACGTGCCCATCTACGCGTCCATCGACGACAATCCTTCTCCCGTCGATTTCGCCACCATGATCGCGCCGTACCTGCTGGGCTGGCAGGCCGTGCTCGGCAAGGAGAACACCGGCGTCTACGCCAACACCCCGACCATCGAGCTGGCTCGCACCGCGGGATTGTGCTCCTGGTATTGGCAGCACAATTGGGGCACGCCGAAGGGGTTCGTGCACCCGGCCGCGCACCTGCACCAGTTCGAGATCGACAAGCGATCCATCGACGGGGTGGGGATCGATGTGAACAATGTGCTCACACCCGAGTACGGGCAGTGGTGAAGTACGGACAGTGGTGAAGTACGGACAGTGGTGAAGAAGGAACTCGCTGTCTTATAGACGGACTCCGCGACGGTCCGCCACCGTCTTCATCGGCTCACCTATGTCTGGCAGTGGCTCATCGGTGCGACGCGCAAGTCGGGCTCGTCGTCGGGGACGACCCGCAGGGTCGGGCGGCTGTCCGGCGCTTCGTGGTCGCCCAGCCAGGAGAACAGCGACCACCGGGACAGGCCGGAGAATGCGGAACCGAGGCTGGCGAACGAGAACGACGAGATCGCCGACCCGAACGATCCCACGGAACCGATCGACAGCACCGAGCCCACGCTGCCGATGGACAGGATCGAATAGGCCGACCCGATCGACAGGATCGACCCTTCCGAGCGGATCGACAGGATCGAGCGGTGCGAGCGTCGGCTTCGGATCGAATGACCGGTTCGTTTCGAACGATCGATGGTCGCCATAGTTAGCGGTCTACCACAGTCCGGACAGCTCGTGTGGCAGCGCGGCGGATCTGTTCGAGATCGTAGGGCGAAGTCCCGGAACGACCGAGGGCGGCGACCCCGACGGAGTCGCCGCCCTCGACCGAGGACTCAGCCTACGGTGAAGAACCCGAGCGTCGGCAGGAACGAGCAGGTCCGTGCCTCGGCATCGCCGGACTTGGTGGTCAGCGAGCCGGAGACGACCGCGACGACGCGGCCGAAGCCCGTGTCGGCGATCGCGGACAGCGTGGCGGGCCCGTCCGGGTTGATCTTGGCCTCGTCGGTCAGCGGCAGGACGCCGGACTGGCGGGTGTCCAGGTTGAGCCACTGCACCGTCATCGGCGGGTTCTGCACCGGCGTCGGCGCCTTGGTGCCGAGGGCGGTGAAGACGAACCCGGTCTGACCCGCCTGCGGGCCGGGCGGCGGCAACGTGGCCGGGCCGGGCACGGCCAGTGCGGTGCCCACGGAGTCGGCGGTCGGGCTGATGCAGCCCTTGCCGATGGTCGGGTAGAGGAATTGGGCGATCACCGGGCCGTCCTGCGGCACCTCGGGGCCACCGCCACCGCTGCCGTCCAGGAAGGTGATGATCCGTTCCAGCGTGGATTTGATCTGCGGCGGCAGGTTCAACGTGGCCAGCAGTCTGCGCGCCTGGTCCAGGATGGCCGACTGGGGGCCCGCGATGCCGGCCGGGCCCGCGATGTCCGCGGGGCCGGCGATGGCGCCGACGATGGCTGGGGCCAGGGCGGCCAGGGCGTCCACCGGCACGCCTTCGGGGACCATGGGGACGCTGTAGGTGGTCGCCTCGGGGGCGGGCGCGGGGGCCGCGATTGCTGTCGTCGGCGCGGCGAGCGAGGCACTCGCCGCGATGGCGAGTGCGGTCAATGCGATCCGCGATCCTCGGGTGCGAAGCACTGGTCTGGCCGTCCTTACCTCGGGTACATCTGGTTTCGATTGCTAAAAGCCATCGTTTCGGGGGTCACTCTAGGGACATTGCGGCTATGTGTACAGCCGCGCGTCCCGAAAGGGCGCTGTGGACGATCAGTGTTAGCAGAACATACCGCGCCTTGGTGTTACTGGTGTGAAAGTTGATGCAAATGTTATCGGTGGTTCGAGGGTGGAACCGACCGGATTCGCGCTGCGGTTAATCTAATCCGTGCCGTTCGCGTTGTCGCCAGAACACCCAAGTCCGGGCGCGCCGAACCGACGCACCGCACTCGAGCCGAAAGCCAGCGATTTGAATCGTCACCTCCGATGGGCTGTGTCGGCGCTGGGCCTGTCCGTGCTGGCCAGGTTGCTGTGGATGTTACTGTCTCCGAACGGGATGAACCTCGTCGACCTGCACGTCTACGTCGGTGGTTCGGCCGCTCTGTTGACCGATCACCTCTACGACTTCACCTACGCGGAGAAGACGCCGGACTTCCCGTTGCCGTTCACCTATCCGCCGTTCGCGGCGCTGGTGTTCTTCCCGCTGCACTATCTTCCGTTCACCGTGGTCGCGGTGGCCTGGCTGCTGGCCATCGCCGCGGCGCTGTACGCGGTTGTGCACATCAGCTTCGAGCTGCTGTTCGGGGCCGAGCGGCTGCGTACGCCGCAGTGGCGGGCCGCTACCGTCGGCTGGACCGCCTTGGGGTTATGGCTCGAGCCGGTGCGGACCACCATGGACTACGGCCAGGTCAACGTGTTCCTGGTGCTCGGCGGGATGCTCGCGGTGCGCAGTTCGCGATGGTGGGTCTCGGGCGGACTGGTCGGGATCGTCGCGGGGATCAAACTGACACCCGCGATCACCGGCCTCTATTTCGTGGCGCGCGGGCGGTGGGGGACCGTCGCCTGGTCGGCGGTGGTCTTCGGGGCGACGGTGGGCCTGAGCTTCTTGATCGCGCCGGTCGAGGCGCGTCGGTACTTCGGCACGCTGCTCGGGGACGCGGACCGGATCGGCCCGGTGGGCTCGGTGTGGAACCAGTCGCTGCGCGGCGCGCTGAGCCGAATCCTCGGGTACGACGTGGAGTCCGGCCCGTGGTGGATCGCGGCCGTCGCGGTGGTCGCGGCGCTGGCGTTCCTGGCGTGGCGCGAGCTCGGCGCGGACGACCGGCTCGGCACGCTGATCGTGGTGCAACTGTTCGGCCTGATGATCTCGCCGATCTCGTGGTCGCACCACTGGGTGTGGCTGCTGCCGACGGTGCTCTGGCTGGTCTACGGGCCGCTGCGCCGGGCCCCCGGCGCGCGGATCATGGCCGGGTATTGGCTGGTGACCATGCTCGTCGGCGCGCCGTGGGTGCTGTCGTTCTTCCAGGATTCGATCTGGACGATCTCCCGTCCGGGCGTGCTGGCCTGGCTCGGGGCCGTCGACGTCCTCGGCGTGGTGGCGTTCTACCTCTGGGTGATCCGCTTCGGACCCCGGCACGCGCGGTCGGGCCAGGACGAGGGCGCGCGCCTGACCGCGGAGGGCCCGGCGCGCGCCGCATAGGCACCGCCGCGCGTTCGGCTGGGAACTCGAAGGATCAGATATCGCGGTCGACGAGGCGATCTATTTCGTGAGCCAGGGCCACGTCCAGCGCGGTGAGCCCGCCCGCGGAGTGGGTGGACAGGCTGAAGGTGACGTTGCGCCATCGGATGTCGATGTCCGGGTGGTGGTCGGCTTCTTCCGCGGCCTCGGCCACTCGGCGCACGAGTTCGATGCCCGCCGGGAAGGTGGGCGCCTTGACGGTGCGGACCAGGTTGTCCCCTGATCTGGTCCACTCGGGGAGTTCGGTGAGAGCCTCGGCGATCTCGGTATCGGAGAGCAGTGTCTGTTGGGCCATAACGCTCCTTGCTACTCGCCTCGGGGCCGCCCCGGACGGGGCGGCGGGGGTCACGCTGCGCGCGCCTGCTTGAGTGCCTTCTTCAGATCCTTGCCGGTGATCCCGGCGGCTTCGCACTTCTTCATCCGCATGATGACCACGGGGCACTTCAAGCAGCGCGTCTTCTTCCGACAGCACTTCTTCTTCGGTTTCAGGCTGGAAACCTTCTTGGCTTTGACCTTGCCCACGGCGGTTAGCTTACCCTAAGTACAAAGCCTGAAACGCGGTGCGAACCGGACTGCCGGTAGGGTATAGCTGGCCGCGATGCCCGGTGAGTTTCGATTCTCCACCTGTTTGCGGGGAGCCCGGCGTGAGCGTCAGGATCCGGAGGCGGCAGCCCGCGTAACCACGCAGGGTTCCGCTCCCGTCGAACACCGAGCACCGTCAGCACCACCACCGAACAGCAGGAGGATTCAGGCGTGTCGTCTGCACGCGATTTTCGCAACGTCGCCATCGTGGCCCACGTCGACCACGGCAAGACGACGCTGGTCGACGCCATGCTGCGCCAGTCGGGCGCTTTCGCCGAACGGGCCGAGCCCGTCGATCGCGTCATGGACTCCGGCGACTTGGAGCGCGAGAAGGGCATCACCATTCTCGCCAAGAACACAGCGGTGCACCGGCACCACCCCGACGGTTCGGTCACCGTGATCAACGTCATCGATACCCCCGGCCACGCCGACTTCGGTGGCGAGGTCGAGCGCGGCCTGTCCATGGTGGACGGCGTCGTGCTGTTGGTCGACGCGTCCGAGGGACCGCTTCCGCAGACCCGGTTCGTGCTGCGCAAGGCACTGGCCGCTTCGCTGCCGGTGATCCTGGTCGTGAACAAGACCGACCGTCCCGACGCGCGCATCGAAGAGGTCGTCGAGGAAAGTCACGACCTGTTGCTGGATCTGGCTTCCGATCTGGACGACGCCGCCGCCGAGGCCGCCGAACTCGCGCTCGACCTGCCGGTGCTCTACGCCTCCGGGCGAGAGGGCAAGGCGTCCAAACAGCGCCCGGAGAACGGCAACGCGCCGGACGCGGAGAACTTGGACGCGTTGTTCGACGTGTTGCTGGAGCACATCCCCGCGCCGAAGGGCGACCCGTCCGCGCCGCTGCAGGCGCACGTCACCAACCTGGACGCCTCGGCGTTCCTCGGTCGTCTCGCGCTGGTCCGCATCCACAACGGCGAGCTGCGCAAGGGGCAGAACGTCGCGTGGATGCACGCCGACGGCGTCAAGCATGTGAAGATCACCGAACTGCTGCAGACGATCGGCGTGGAGCGCCAGCCCGGCGAGGTCGCGGTGGCGGGCGATATCGTCGCCATCGCGGGCATTCCGGAGATCATGATCGGCGACACCCTCGCCGACATCGACAATCCGGTCGCGCTGCCGCGCATCACCGTCGACGAGCCCGCCATCTCGGTCACCATCGGCACCAACACCTCGCCGCTGGTCGGCCGGGTGCAGGGGCACAAGCTCACCGCCCGCATGGTGAAGGCGCGCCTGGACCAGGAACTGGTCGGCAACGTGTCGCTGCGGGTGCTCGACATCGGCCGCCCGGACGCCTGGGAGGTGCAGGGGCGCGGTGAGCTGGCGCTGGCCATCCTGGTGGAGACCATGCGCCGCGAGGGCTTCGAGCTGACCGTCGGCAAGCCGCAGGTGGTCACCAAGCAGGTCGACGGCAAGGTGCACGAGCCGTACGAAGAGCTGACCATCGACTGCCCGGACGAGTACCTCGGCGCGATCACCCAGCTGCTGGCCGCGCGCAAGGGCAAGATGGTGCAGATGAGCAACCATGCCGCGGGCTGGGTGCGGATGGAGTTCATCGTCCCCTCCCGTGGCCTGATCGGCTTCCGCACCGACTTCCTCACCGAGACCCGCGGCACCGGCATCGCCAATGCCGTGTCGCACGGCTACGCGCCGTGGGCGGGCGAGATCCGGGCCCGGCACACCGGCTCGCTGGTCTCCGACCGGTCTGGCACGGTGACGCCGTTCGCCATGATCCAGCTGGGCGACCGCGGCCAGTTCTTCGTGGAGCCCGGCGCGGACACGTACGAGGGACATGTCGTCGGTGTCAACCCGCGCGCGGAAGATCTCGACATCAACGTCACGCGCGAGAAGAAGCTGACCAACATGCGCAGCTCGACCGCCGACGTAATCGAGACCCTGGCCAAGCCACTGCAACTGGATCTGGAAGGCGCGATGGAGTTCTGCGCCGTCGACGAGTGCGTGGAGGTCACCCCGGAAGTGGTCCGGGTGCGCAAGGTGATCCTCGGGCAGAACGAGCGTGCGCGGGAACTGTCCCGCCGCAAGGCGCGCGACCGCGCGGCACTGTAAACGCTTCCGTGCACGGAATCCGGTGTGGCTGCGGCTACGCCGGATTCCGTGGCTCGTCGCCGCGTGCATCCGTCGGGTCCGCACGATCGCGGTCCGGGAGCCGTGGATCGACGCGAGCAACCGGATGCCTCGGCAATTCGTTCCGATCAGTCGCTGATTTCGGTGTGCATCGATTCGGGAATTCGACTTCTTCGCGTCGGAGTCGTTTTGAAGTCGTAATTGAAGTATTCGATCCTCGGTCGATGCAATAGGAATATTTTCAACTCTTTCATGGCTGTCACGCACAATAGTAATCTGGGAACGATCGGTTCGAGGTGACGAATCGCTCCGCGGGTGGACGTGGTGGCTCGAGAAACCGACGAGGCTTCGCAACGGTATTTCATCTGAGAAAATCGCGGCCCGGCGTCGGATTCCAGTCGCCTCCTGCTCGATGTCGTCCACGCATGAGAGAGTTGTCGGTCCCACAAGCCTGTACAGGCGACGAAAACAGCTGGAAGCGCTGGTCTTACGAGAAGCTGTCCGGTACCTCGACGAAGACGAGTTTCTTTCCCCGGGCCTGTCGGATGCGATTGTCACTTCATGGTCGCTTGCTGCTGCCTCCGGTTTGCTCAGAGGCTATAGCGGCAGGTTCGGATTGTCCGTCACGCTGTTCGCCGATGTGTGGTCGGATATTGCGACGGTGTCGGGTGCGCCCGAATAGTTGCCCGGACTCGTTCCGTTCCGTTCGAGCGCTCGCACGGGCTCCGCGGAGCACTCGGTGTTTTCTCTGTCGATATCCGCTGGTCTGCGGCGTATTCCCCACTCGACTGCATGAATCTGCGAGCGGACTCGACCTTACGGTAGAGTTCCCGAGCGTGAAAGTGGGCGCAGGAAAACGCGCAGCGTGGCGCACGTTGTTGCCGGCCGTGGCAGTGCTGACGGTGATCAGCAGCTGTGCGGCGAACCCGCCGCCGCCCATCGAGAGCACCGACAGCCCGAAGACCACACCGGTCAAGCCCGCGGAGACCACCGTGGTCGTCGCCTTGGACACCATCGGTACCGCCTTCAACCCGCATCTGCGCTCGGATCAGTCCGCGGCCACTTCGGCGATCGCCTCACTGGTGCTGCCGAGCCCGTTCCGGCCGGTGCCGAATCCGGCGACGCCTGGTGCGACGGCCTGGGTGCCGGATTCGTCGTTGCTGGTCTCCGCCGAGGTGACCGCGCAGGAACCGTTCACGATCACCTACAAGCTGCGCAACGAAGCGTCCTGGTCGGACGGGGCGCCGATCGCGGCCGAGGACTTCCGCTACCTGTGGCAGGAGATGATCTCCGAACCCGGCGTCGTCGATCCGGCCGGATACCGGTTGATCTCGGATGTGAACTCCTCGGCGGGCGGCAAGACCGTCACCGTCGTGATGTCGCAGCCCTACCCCGGCTGGCGTGAGTTGTTCACCGATCTGCTGCCGTCGCATCTGCTCAAGGACGCGCCCGGCGGGTTCGCCCGGGGCATGAACGGTCAGGTCAACGGCGTCCGGGTATCCGGCGGGCCGTTCGGAATCCGCTCGGCGGACCCAGGTCGCGACGAGATGCTGCTGGAACGCAACGACCGCTTCTGGGGCACACCGGCGATGCCGGGTCAGATCCTGCTCCGCCGCGGCGGCACCACCGCCCAGCTGGCGGGCTCGCTGCGCACCGGTGACGTCCAGATGGCGCTGGTCCACGGGGGCGTGGCCACCCAGGCGCAACTGGCGGCGATTCCCTCGGTGCGCACCTCGATCATGCCGCAGTCGCGGGTGCTGCAACTGGCGCTCAACGGACGCAAAGGCGATCTGAGCGATCCGCGGGTCCGCTCGGGTGTGCTGGCGCTGCTGGATCCCGCCCTGTTGGCGACGGTGGGCGCGCAGACCGGCAATTGGGTGGAGCCGGCGCGAGCGCAGGTGCTCGCGCCGTCCGACCCCGGTTACACCCCGACCGCTCCGCCGCGACCGTCCGCGGAGGAGGCGTTCGCGCTGCTGGCCGCCGCGGGATACGGCCGGGCGCCGGAGCCGCCGCCCGCGACCTCCCCGACCTCGCCCGCGCCGCAGCCGCGCACCGTCGGGAAGGACGGCAAGCCGCTGGTCGTGCGCATCGGCGCCGTCGACCGGGACGCCACCGCCTTGGCCGTGGCCAACACCGCCGCCGACCAGTTGCGCAGCGCGGGCATCGACGCCACGGTGCGCAGTGCCGCCGCCGACGAGCTGTACGGCAAGGAACTGATCGAGGGCACGGTCGACGCGATCGTCGGCTGGGAGGTGGCCGGTTCCGATCCGGCGACCGTGCTGGCATCCCGATACGGCTGCCCACAGCCCGCGCTGCCGGGAGTCACCGGCCCGGCGCAGGCCATCGCCGAGGCCGCGCAACGTGCTCCGAGCAACCTGTCCGGTGTGTGTGATCCGGCCCTGCAACCCGCGATCGATGAAGCCCTGCGGGGCGGTGACGTGGGACGTGTGCTCGCCGAAGCGGAACCCAAACTGTGGGCGATGGCCACGGTACTGCCGATCGTGCAGGACAACGCGGTCGCCGCGTCCGGTCCCCGAGTGGACGGCGCCTCGCTCAGCGGCGCGATCCAGGTCGGCATCTTCGGTGACGCGTCCATGTGGCGCAGGATTCCGTGACCACGCCGACCGGTGGGCTATTGCTGGTACACGCCCACCCGGACGACGAATCGATCACCACCGGAGGCACGATCGCGCACTACCGGCGTCGTGGCGTGCCGGTCACCGTGGTCACCTGCACCCTCGGTGAGGAGGGCGAGGTGATCGGCGAGGAGTGGGCGCTGCTCGCCGCGGAGCACGCCGACCAGCTCGGTGGTTACCGCGTTCTCGAGCTGACCCGTGCGTTGGAAGCGCTCGGCGCGGGACCGCCGCGTTTCCTCGGCGGCGCCGGACGCTGGCGCGACTCCGGAATGGCGGGCACCCCCGCCGCGAACAAGCCGCGGGTGTTCGTGCGTTCCGGGGACGAAGCGGTGCGGGCTCTCACGGACGTGGTGCTCCGATTGCGGCCGCGTGTGGTGGTCGGCTACGACCCGAACGGCGGCTACGGTCACCCCGACCACATCCGGGCGCACGAGATCACCACGGCCGCGGTGCAGGCCGCCGCGGGCCAGGGCTGGGATACCCCGAAGTTCTATTGGACCGTCACCGACGCCGACATGCTGCGCCTGCACACCGCCGCGCTGGCCCGGCGCACGGCCGCCGGCCTGCCCGGCGCGCTGCCGCCCGGGTGGCGGCTGCCCGCCGAGGGCGAGCTCGCGAGCGTGCCCAGCCACGCGGTCACCACCACGATCGACGTCTCCGATGTGCTGACGGCCAAACGCGCGGCGCTGCGGGCGCACGCCACACAGGTCACCGTCGCGCCGTCCGGCCGGGAATTCGCGCTGTCGAACAATGTTGCCCAGCCGGTGCTGCCCGAAGAGCACTTCATCCTGGTGCGCGGGCGACGCGGCCCGCTCGGCCCGGACGGGCGGGAGCACGATCTGTTCGCCGAAACGGATCGATGAGACCGCGCCGACCGTGATCGAGGTCGCCCGGTCCGCATCCGAGCGAGCGGGTGTGCCGGTCATCGCCGTGCGCGTTGCATTCCCGGTGAATGCCGGGCGTTCGCTGAGCTCACGGTCGACCGGAGAACCGATCGTGCGGCTGGGAGCGCCGGAATAGACTCGGCAGTATGTACAACTGGGAGCTCCAGAACACGATCGCGGCGTTCGTCGACAGCATGAAGCCGCACGCGCAGCAGCAGCACGACCTGTATATGACGGTGCTGTACGCGTTCGCGGATATGCAGAGTCACCTGTTGACCCTCCTCGGTTACCCGCCCGTGCCGTGACGACGAAGGTCGACGACCAGGCAGGTGATCGCGCTCCCGCGGCCTCTGCGGCTCGCTTCCCGTTCGGTGCCGTTCTGGGCTCGGTGATCATCGTGTTGCTCATCCTGGATGCCCTGATCACCTTGGCGCTCGAGGTCTTGTATCTGCCGACTTACCTGGGTTCTCTCGCTTTTCCGGTCTCCGTCGTCGTGGCCGGGGTGGTGAACGTGCTGCTCGTCGCGGGTGTGGGATCGGTGAGCTCGCGCCCGGCGGTCCTGGGGCTCCCGCTCGTCGCGTGGGTGTTCGGCTTCCTGGTCTGCGCGAGCACCGGGCCGGGCGGTGACATCCTGCTCGGCAGTGACTGGCGGACGGCGCTGCTGCTGTTCAGCGGGCTGCTCCCGGCGCTGGCGTATATCTACATCTCGGCGAATGCGCGCGTCGCCGTTCGTCGCTGAGCGTGAATCGGACCGCCAGGGTCGTGACCACGGCGTCGAGGGCGTCAGCGCGCGCCGAGCACCCCGGGGGTGACGGCTTCGACGAGATCCCATGCCGCGTCGGCGGGGAGATCGACCACCGCGTAGCGCTTCTTGCCCGCCGCGGTCGCCGCGACCACCGTGGCGACTCCGGCGCGGCGCTGGAAGACGGTCTGGCGCACCGTCCAGCCGATGACGCCGGGCGCCTCCAGACAGTCACGGTCCCGGTCGAGTGATCCGGCCTGGGTGATCAGCCGAGTCGGGCTGGTAGCCGTGCGGGGGAGCACCGCGTGACCGAGGCCGCGGTAGCGGTCTTCGGCGAGCGCGAGCGCGATCGGCAGCGCCAGACCCGGCACCAGCCACCACCATGGCGAAAAACGCTCGCCCGCGAGCAGCACGTAAGCCATCACCGCGGCGACGAGGACGACCGGCGCGAGCGCTCGGGTATGCCTGCGCCGCCGCGCGGACGGACCATGGGTGAGCAATGGCGCGCTGCCGGGTGCGAGGACAGCGTCCGCGCCGGTGGGCACCGCGCCTGACCGGACGGCGATGTCGTCGTCGCTCACCTCGCCGGGGGCGAGCAGATGGCCGAGAGTGTGCTCGACAGCGCGCCGCGGGGCTTGCGGGAGGATCTTCTGCCTCGGTTTCTCCCCGGTCATGATCGCTTCTAGTTCGGCGCCGCCCGCCAGGCGTAGCAGCAGCGGTTCCTTGACCGTCGCTCCGCGCAGCCGCGCCCGATCGAGGGTGATCTGGCGGGTGGTGAACAGGCCGTGGCGCAGGTGGAGGGTCTTGCCGTCGTCGCGGACGCGCAGCCCGAAATAGGTGGTCAGATAGTGTGCGCACGCGGCGGCGCTGACCACCAGCACGATGGCGCACAGCAGCGCGGCCCCGGCGAGCACGAGGACGAGCGCGCCGCCGTCCTCCACGTCGTGCACCGCGTCCGACCGGAATACGACCTCGCCGAGCCCGTATTGCAATGCGAGACCGACGATCGGAGCGATGATCGCGAACCCGGTCAGCGACAGCGGAGCGTAGCGCACCCACGCGGGACTCCAGTGCCCGATCTCGCGCGCCCGGGTTCGCGTTGTAGCGAATCCACCGGACGTGTTCTGCTGCAACGTCTTTTGAAAGTCGGGCACATCCGCGCGGTCCGCCGTATGGGCGAGCAGCGCGGCGCGCAACGGCGGTACGACCCGGGCGTTCAAGGCGTCGAGCTTGAACCGTTCACCCGAATCCGCTTGCTGGCCGGTCCCGATCGCCAGCACCGCCAGCCCGAGAACCCGGTGCAGCAGGTCCGCTTCGATGTCCACCGAGCGGATCCGCGATCGCGGCACCGAGAGTCTCTTGCGTTCCAGCAGCCCGGTACGCAACTCGACGTGCGTGGGCCCGACCCGGTACGTCGTGGTGAACCAGCGGGTCAGCGCGAACCCGACGATCAGTACGACCGGGATGACGGTCCACACATGGTTGCCGCTGCTGGTGCCGAGGATCACCGAACCGACGAGCACCGGGATGAACTTCACCACCTCGGTGATCGGATGGACCAGCAGCATCCGCTTGTCGAGCCGCTGCCACGGCTGCTCGGCCTGCGCGGCGCCCGGCTCGCGCGTGCCATCGCCCGCCGCCGGCTCGCCGCTCACGTCGCGTCTCCGCGATGCTGGGCGGCGATCCGGGTCAACCGCGTCACGGCTTCCTCGGCGACCGGCAGGTCGAGCGCGCCGATCTGGACCGCGCCCGCGGAGGACGCGGTGGTCACGGTGACGGTCGCCAGGCCGAGCAGGCGCTCGAGCGGTCCGCGCTCGGTGTCGACGGTCTGCACCCGCGAGATCGGCGCGACCCGGCTCTCCTGGGTGAGCCAGCCGACCCGGGTGTAGACCGCCTCGTCGGTGACCTTCCAGCGGTGCACAGCGTAGCGCCACCAGGGCGCCACGCCGATGTTCACCGCCGCAGGCACGAGCGCGACCAGGAAGAACCCGAGCTGCCAACCGCGGTGCCCGGAGTCGAGCGCCACCCAGACCAGCAGCGCCGCGAACGGGATCGCCCAGGCCAGCGCGGCCTGCGCAGTCCACAGGAGCCGGGCCTTCGGACTGGGACGCCAGGCCGGATCGGCCATGATCGTGCGCGGCTGCGACATGCAGCCATGTTTGCACGACGACGTGGCCGCTGTCGCAGGTAATCGTCAGCGGCTCACGTGGATCTCCCGCGACTCCGACGGCGGGTACGAGGCGCCCGACCAGCCATGGGTAGGAATGCAATTCGCCTTGTTCGCAATGGTTTCGGGCTGGTCGAGACTCCCTGGCGCATGCGACGGCACGATCACCGGAGGTATCACACCCCACGGGATCGCAGAACGCACGTCCACCCGAACGAGGACGGTCGACTCGGCGGTGCTCACCGAGGCCGGTGCCGATGGCCGAGCGCGGGCACCGCGCCGTGCCCTGGAATAGGCCCGGGCATCCCGCAGTTGTCAACGCTCAACGGCGCCCGTGTCCATCGCGAGTGCCGTGTGAGCGGAGTGTTCGCCCGCGCGGCTGGTCCGCTTCGCCTCACTGTGGAGCACTGGAGGGAGACAGTTCCGGATGTGTAGCGCATGATCGAGGGCGTGACCGACCTACCGAACCCGAGCGTTCCGTCCGCGCCGCCCAGTCCATCGGCCATGCGCCGGGCGCTGCGCAGGGCCCGCGACGGTGTCACGTTGAACGTGGACGAGGCCGCGGTGCTGCTGCACGCGACCGGTGACGATCTCGCCGACCTCTGTCGCAGCGCCGCCCGGGTGCGCGACGCCGGCCTGGCGTCCGCGGGCCGTCCGAAGACGATCAGTTATTCCCGCAACGTCTTCATCCCGCTGACGCGGCTGTGCCGGGACAAATGCCACTACTGCACCTTCGTCACGGTGCCGGGCAAACTGCGCGCCGAGGGCAAGGGGATGTTCCTCGAACCCGACGAGGTGCTCGACATCGCGCGGCGCGGCGCGGCGCTCGGCTGCAAGGAGGCGCTGTTCACGCTGGGTGACCGGCCCGAGGATCGCTGGCCGGAGGCCGCGCAGTGGCTGGACGAGCGCGGCTACGACTCCACGCTGGACTACCTGCGCGCCGTATCGATCATGGTGCTGGAGGAGACCGGTCTGCTGCCGCACCTGAACCCGGGCGTGATGTCGTGGGAGGAGATCGCGCGGCTCAAGCCGGTGGCGCAGTCCATGGGCATGATGCTGGAGACCACCGCGACCCGGTTGTTCACCGAGAAGGGCAACTGCCACTACGGCAGCCCGGACAAGGACCCCGCGGTGCGGCTGCGCGCCATCACCGACGCGGGCAGGCTCTCGGTGCCCTACACCACCGGCATCCTGGTCGGCATCGGTGAGACGATGGCGGAGCGGGCCGAGTCGATTATGGCGATTCGCAAGCAGCACAAGGCTTTCGGACACATCCAGGAAGTCATCATCCAGAACTTCCGCGCCAAGGACGACACCGCCATGCGGGACGTGCCGGACGCGGGCCTGGAGGAATTCCTCGCCACCATCGCCGTCACCCGCGTCCTGCTCGGACCCGACGTGCCGGTGCAGGCGCCGCCGAACCTGGTCTCGCACGCCGAGTGCCGCGCGCTGATCGAGGCGGGCATCGACGACTGGGGCGGCGTCTCCCCGGTGACGCCCGATCACGTGAACCCGGAACGGCCGTGGCCGAATCTGGACACGCTGCGGGAGATCACCGAGGCGGCGGGCTATCAGCTGGTCGAGCGGACCTCCGCGCACCCGAAGTACGTGCGCGCGGGCAACCCGTGGGTCGATCCGCGGATCGGCGCGCACGTCGCGGCGCTCACCGACCCGGCCACCGGGCTGGCGAAGTCGGACGCTGTGCCGGTCGGCCTGCCCTGGCAGGAACCGGACGAGTCCTGGGAGTCGGCCGGGCGCGTGGACCTCAACACCGCCATCGACACCGAGGGCCGCAACACAGAGCACCGCAGTGACGCGGCGCTCGGGCAGGAGGTCGTCGGCGCCTTCGGCGACTGGGACACCATCCGCGAACAGGCCCGCGATCTCGCCGTCACGACGCCGCAGCGGCTGGACGGCGACGTGCTGGCCGCGTTGCGCTCCGCCGAACGCGATCCGGCCGGGCTCAGCGACGCCGAGTACCTCGCGCTGGCCACCGCCGACGGCGTCGAGCTGGACGCGGTCGCCGCGCTGGCCGATCAGTTGCGCCGCGACACCGTCGGCGACGATGTCACCTACGTGGTCAACCGGAACATCAACTTCACCAACATCTGCTACACCGGGTGCCGGTTCTGCGCGTTCGCCCAGCGCAAGGGCGACGCGGACGCGTTCACGCTCAGCACCGACGAGGTCGCCGACCGAGCCTGGGAGGCGCACGTCGACGGCGCGACCGAGGTGTGCATGCAGGGCGGCATCGACCCCGACCTGCCGGTCACCGGCTACGCGGACCTGGTGCGGGCGGTCAAACAGCGGGTGCCCTCGATGCACGTGCACGCGTTCAGCCCGATGGAGATCGTCAACGGCGCCTCACGCGGCGGCCAGAGCGTCCGGGACTGGCTGGTCGCGCTGAAGGAGGCCGGCCTGGACACCATTCCCGGCACCGCCGCGGAGATCCTGGACGACGAGGTGCGCTGGGTGCTCACCAAGGGCAAACTGCCCACCTCGGCGTGGATCGACGTGATCACCACCGCGCATCAGGTGGGCCTCCGCTCCAGCTCGACGATGATGTACGGCCACGTGGACAACCCCGAGCACTGGGTCGGGCATCTGCGGGTGCTGCGCGGAATCCAGGACGAGACCGGCGGCTTCACCGAATTCGTGCTGTTGCCGTTCGTGCACCAGAGCGCGCCGCTGTACCTGGCGGGCGCGGCTCGGCCGGGGCCGACCAACCGGGACAACCGCGCCGCGCACGCGCTGGCCAGGATCATGCTGCACGGCCGCATCCACAACATCCAGACCAGCTGGGTCAAGCTCGGCACCACCGGCACCCGGGTGATGCTCAACAGCGGCGCCAACGATCTCGGCGGTACGCTGATGGAGGAGACCATCTCCCGGATGGCCGGCTCGCAGCACGGCTCGGCCAAGACCGTCGCCGAACTGGTCGAGATCGCCGCCGGTATCGGGCGACCGGCGCGGGAGCGGACGACGACCTACGGCGTCCCGCAGCACAAGAGCCCGTCCGCCTCTCCGGGTCTCCAGGCAGTCCTGGTCAGGTGACGTTCAGGTCTGGGTGCCGCCCGAGTCACCGATATGTCGGCGGGCCACCCCAGGACTGGTACCGGCGACGACGATAGTTTCCGGCCCGCGGTGCGATCGGGTTTCCGGTCCTCCGCGGGCATCGGGTGACCGGCGCAATGACGGGCCGGCTCTCACCACGCTCCGGGACGACCTCGTACAACGTGGCGACCACCGCGTACGCCAGGTGGCGGAGTGAAAATCGGCCGTCGCGGCGGCGTGCGCGATACCGGAAGTTAGGGCAGGCTGACCAGTAGTAACGTGGGGTGCCGGGATAGGGTTTCGCCGGGCGGACTATCCCGCAGGCGAGGACAGACTAGGAGAGCGGCAGTGCCGTACATCATCGCTGAACCGTGCGTTGACGTGAAGGACAAGGCATGCATCGAGGAATGCCCCGTGGACTGCATCTACGAGGGTGGTCGCATGCTGTACATCCATCCCGACGAATGCGTGGACTGTGGTGCATGTGAGCCGGTGTGCCCGGTGGAGGCGATCTTCTACGAAGACGACACCCCGGACCAGTGGGGCGGATACGTGAACGCCAACGTCGACTTCTTCGACGAGCTGGGCTCGCCCGGCGGCGCCACCAAGGTCGGCAAGGTCGACTACGACCCGCCGTTCATCAAGGAACTGCCCCCGATGGCGAGTGAGTGAGCCCTGACGTGTCACCGCGTGGCCGGGTCAGCAGTCTGCTGCCCGATTTTCCCTGGGACACCATCGCCTCGGTGAAGGCGCGAGCGGCCGCTCACCCCGGCGGAATCGTCGACCTGTCCGTCGGCACTCCGGTCGACCCGGTCGACCCGCTGATCCGGACGGCGCTGAACTCCGTCGCCGCGGTCCCCGGATACCCGACCACGCATGGCACCCCCGAGCTCCGCGCGGCCGCGGTCGACGCGCTGAAGCGGCGCTACGGGATCACCGGACTCGAACCCGCGGCCGTGCTGCCCGCGATCGGCACCAAGGAGCTGATCGCGGGCTTGCCGCGGCTGCTCGGCCTCGGCTCGGCCGACCTGGTCGTCATCCCCGAGGTCGCCTATCCCACTTACGAGGTCGGCGCACTTCTGGCGGGCGCGCAGGTGCTGCGCGCCGACGGATTGACCCGCCTCGGCCCGCAGAATCCCGCGCTGATCTACGTGAACTCGCCCTCCAACCCGACCGGCCGGGTACTCGGCGTCGATCATCTGCGCAAGGTGGTCGCCTTCGCACGGGAGCGCGGCGCGATCGTCGCCTCCGACGAGTGCTACCTGGGATTGACGTGGGAGGGTCGCGCTGTCTCCTTGCTCGACCCGGAGGTGTGCGAAGGCGACCACACCAACCTGCTGGCCGTGCATTCGCTGTCCAAGACCTCCAACCTGGCCAGCTACCGTGCCGGTTTCGTGGCGGGTGACCCGGAGCTGATCGCCGAGCTGCTCGAGGTGCGCAAGCACGCGGGCATGATGGTGCCGTTCCCGATCCAGGCCGCGATGACGGCCGCCCTCAGCGACGACGCGCACGAGGCGCGCCAGCGTGAGCGGTACCGGGCCCGGCGCGAAGTGTTGCGAAACGCGCTGGAGCGAGCCGGTTTCCGGATCGATCACTCCGAGGCGGGCCTGTATCTGTGGTCGACGCGCGGCGAGCCGTGCCGGACCACTTTGGACTGGCTGGCCGACCGCGGCGTCCTCGCCGCTCCCGGCGACTTCTACGGTCCCGGCGCGAGCGAGCACGTACGGATCGCGCTGACCGCAACGGACGAGCGCATCGCTGCGGCGGCCGAGCGACTGGCCGCGGGCTGACCCCCGGGAACGTTTCGCACGAGCGCGGCACCTCGAATAGGGTCGGCCGACGGCACCGGCGACGGGCTGCTCGATTCCACGGCCATCCGGGTGTGTCGGCGTCCGCGCGCGCCCGGCCCGGAGGGCTAGCCTGAGGTATGGACGCTGTCACGGTTGTCCCCACGCCCCGCAACGAACCGGTGCGCACCTACGCGCCCGGAAGTCCCGAACGGGAGCTACTGCTCGGCAGACTTGCCGAGCTGTCCGCCGAGCCCGTCGACGTGCCGCTGGTGATCGGCGGCAAACATCGTCCCGGCATCGGTGCGCGGCACGACATCGTCGCACCGCATCGGCATCGCCAGGTGCTGGGGACCTACACCGACATCACACATTCGGAAGCGCACGGCGCCATCGACGCCGCGATCGCGGCCGCACCGGGTTGGCGGGCCATGCCGTTCGAGGAACGCGCCGCGGTGCTGTTGCGCGCCGCCGACCTGCTGGCCGGTCCGTGGCGGGAGACGGTCGCGGCGGCCACCATGCTCGGGCAGTCGAAGTCGGTCCAGCAGGCGGAGATCGACGCGCCGTGCGAACTGGTCGATTTCTGGCGGTTCAACGTCGCCTTCGCCCGGGAGATCCTGGAGCAACAGCCCCAGTCCAGCGCGGGGGTGTGGAACCGGATGGACTACCGGCCGCTGGAAGGGTTCGTCTACGCCATCACGCCGTTCAACTTCACCGCGATCGCCGGGAATCTGCCGACCGCGCCCGCGCTGATGGGCAACACGGTGGTGTGGAAGCCGTCGCCGACGCAGACGTTGTCGGCGTTCCACACCATGCGGCTGCTCGAGGCGGCGGGCTTGCCGCCCGGCGTGATCAACCTGGTCACCGGCGATGGAGTGCAGCTGTCGGAGGTGGCGCTGGCCGATCCGCGGCTGGCCGGTATCCATTTCACCGGTTCCACCAAGACCTTCCAGTACCTGTGGCAGCAGGTCGGCGCGAATATTGCGCGTTACCACGGCTATCCGCGCCTGGTCGGTGAAACGGGCGGCAAGGACTTCATCGTCGCGCACTCCTCGGCCGATCCGGACGCGCTGCGCACCGCCCTGATTCGCGGGGCCTACGAGTATCAGGGCCAGAAGTGTTCGGCGGCTTCGCGCGCCTACATCGCGCGGTCGGTCTGGCGCGCGATGGGAGATGAGTTCCTGCACGAGACCGGGGAGCTCAGCTACGGTGACGTCGCGGATCTGTCGAATTTCGGTGGCGCGCTCATCGATCGGCGCGCGTTCGACAAGAACGTGGCGGCTATCCGGCGCGCGGTGGACGCGGGCGTCACCATCCCGGTCGGTGGCGCCTACGACGACAGCGAAGGCTGGTTTGTGCGGCCGACCGTGTTGCTGGTGGACAACCCGCACGACGAATCGTTCGCCACCGAATACTTCGGGCCGATCCTGTCGGTGTACGTCTACGACGACGCCGAGCCCGGCGCCTACAGCGCGATTCTCGCCGAAGTCGAGTCGGCGGCGCCCTATGCGCTGACCGGCGCGGTGTTCGCGCAGGACCGGTACGCGGTCGAACAAGCCGACGCCGCACTGCGGTTCGCGGCCGGCAACTTCTACGTCAACGACAAGCCCACCGGCGCGGTGGTCGGTCAGCAGCCCTTCGGCGGGGCGCGCGCCTCCGGCACCGACGACAAGGCCGGTTCACCGTTGAACCTGCTGCGCTGGGTCGCGCCGCGGACGATCAAGGAGACCTTCGTACCGCCCGTGGACCACCGCTACCCGCACATGCGGGGTGAGTAGGGTAAGTAGCTCTACACCAGCGGCTTTCCCCGCCGCAACCGCCTGCGCAGATCGAACAGGTAGGCGTTGAGCGGGAACATCCGTGCCGATCGGGGCAGTCGCCGATGCACCGCCCCGATCGTCCGCAGCAGCCGGTCCACGCGGCGCTGGTCGCGGTCGGTCGAGGTCATGCCCATCTCCTCGCGCAGGTGCTGCGGGAGCAGGCCGGTGACGATGAACCGCTGCAGCCCGGCGAAGACGACCCGCACAGGTCGCGGCATCATCTTCAGGTCGATCAGACCGTTGAAGTAGTCCCGCAACTCCGGCTCGATGCCGCGCTGCTTCAAGTTCTCGTTCCAGTACCGCTGGAATTCCGCGCGATTCGCCGGCCACATCTCCGGCCGCATCTGCAAGGTGGTGCCCAGCCGCGCGGCGTAGCTGTAGAAGGCGTCCGCGGTGGCGGCGTCCATCGGGCCGTGCATCCGGGTGTAGAGATCATCGATGCCCCAGTAGAGGCAGGCGGCGACCCACAGCTGCAGGTTCGGGTCGAAGGCGTTGTACTTCACCGGGCTCGCCGGGGTGGAGCGCACCGAACGGTGCGATCCGTTGACCGCCTCGCGGTATGCGTCGCGTTCGGCATCCGATCCGAGCAGCGCGACGGCGATATAGGTCAGCGTGGTGCGTAACCGTTTGATCGGGTGCAGGGTGACCTTGCCGCTGTCGACGGTGCTTTCCAGGACCCCGCGCCCGACCGGGCGCAGGCTCAGCTGCATGATGACGTTGGCGGCGCCGCCGAGGAATGCGGCGATGCCGTCGACGTACTCGCCGACCGTCTCCGGTGTGAGAGGCCGGCTCGGGTCCGGCTCGTGCTCGGCGGTGCGCAGCGGGGCGGTCATCATCGACCTCGTCTTTCGTTTCCGCCCGATCCAGAGAATCAAGCGATGAGAAGATTATGCATAAACTTTCTCATCGACTCGAAGAGCTGTCAATCAGCGTGAGGGTCTGTGACGATATGCAATGCTGAAAGCGTCATCGTTTCGCTGTCGCGGATAGGGGTTGAAGCATGGCCAGGCTGACCAGACTGCTGCCGCTCGTGCGCAGCGCCGCCCCGGAGGATCGCAACCAGACGCGGGTCCTGGACGCGGCGCTGCTGGCGTTCCTGGACTTCGGTATCAAGCGCACCAGCATGGTCGAGGTCGCGCGGCGCGGCGGATTGTCCCTGGCCACCCTCTATCGCCGCTTCGCGAGCAAGACCGATCTGATCAAGGCCGTCGGGCTGCGGCAGACCCGCGAGTTCATCGAGGAGGTCGACGCCGCGCTCCAGCGCCAGGTCGACCGGGACGCGAGCGCCGAGGAGCAGATCATCGAACTGTTCGCGGCGTTCATCAACGGACTGCGCGGCAATCAGCTGATCCACCGGCTGCTGGCCACCGAACCCGAGCTCGTGCTGCCCTATCTCACCACGCAGGGTGCCCCGGTGATCGAGCTCGGCCGTGATTACCTCGCCGAGTTCATCACCCGCTTGCAGCGCGAAGGCAAGCTGCCGCAATACGATCCGGAGCCCTTGGCCGAGATGATCGCCCGCACCGCGCTCTCACTGGCGCTGACCCCGCAGACCGTCATCCCGCTCGGCGACGACGCGTCGATCCGGCAGTTCGCGCGCGACCACGTGGTGGTGTCGTTCCGGGTGCCTTAGCGGGCTCAGCGCTGCCGCGGGGATCCGGTGATCATCGCCGTGAGGGCGGCCATTACGTCGGCGGTCTGCTCGGCCGCGGTGCCACGGGTGTGCGCGGTCACCGCGAAACCGGGACCGTAGGACGCCGAGGCGACTTCCGGCTCGCCGAAGTCCGACCAACCCCACTTGGTGCCGAGTACGAACGGCAAGCGGGCGGTGCCCCAATCCTGCTCGGTGCCGTCGAGCGCGGTCGAACCCGCGGCGGCCATCCATTCGAAGATCGGCGATCCGGGGTCGGTGCGCAGTTTGGCGGCGAGGAAGTCGGAGACGTCAGCGACGCTGGTCGCCCCCGCGCCCCAGTTGGGGCCGGGGACCGTCGCGGTGAGGCCGTATTCGGCGGCGATGGCGGCGACGGCCTGGGGGTACTTGGCCTCCATCGTGGTCGCCGCGCCGTCATCGGAATAGCGGATCATTTGCTCGGCTAGGACGCGGTCCTCGGGCGAGCCGTCGCCGTGGCGCAGGGCGTAGTCGGCCATGAAAAGCTTGGCCAGTGACAGGCTCGAGCGTGACTCGTGTTCGTTCGCCGTGCCCCAGCCGGGGCCGAGCACCGTCCGAATGGAGATCGCGGTGCGGGGCGGCACTGCGGCCACTTCGCTTTCGCCGTTCTCGGCACAGGCGACCGGCGCGGAGAGTGCGAGGAACGCTCCGGCGAGCAGCGCGGTCGCCATCATTCGAAAGCCCATCTTCTCCTCCTGGCTCGCTGCGGCACGGCATCGGACCGTCGATCGGGACAGCGCCGCGTACGCACGATGGGGCGTACGTGATTCGGTTGCCCTGCGATTGCTCGAATGAAACGGGTTCGTTGCGCTCGTTCCCGTCCGCTGCGGCCGCTCGAGTCGGATTCGACAACGCGCGGAGTCGGCCTCTCACACGAGACGCAGGCCGAGACGACGCCGGACGCGCATATCCAGCAGGTAGGCGTTCAGCGGGAACGCGCGGATCGGTCGCGGGAGGCGGGACTGCGTGGCCCCGACGGCGCGCAGGATGTGGCCGAGCACGCGCTCGTCGTGGTCGGTCCAGGTCATGCCCATCTCGTCGCGCAGGTGCTGCGGCAGCAGGCCGGTCACGAAGAAGCGATGCAGCCGCCCGAACGCCAACTGTGCCGGTCGCGGCAGCATGCGCAGCTCGATGAGGTCGTCGAAATAGGCGCGGACCGCCGGGTCGATGCTGGTCTTGGCGAGATTCGCGGCCCAGTACGCGTCGAAGGCGCGCCGGTCGACGGGCCACATCGCTTCGGGCATCTGGAGGGTGGTGCCCAGCCGGGCGCCCAGGCGGTAGAAGGCGTCGGCGGTCGCCTCGTCCATCGGGCCGTGCATGCGCTCGTACAGATCCAGGGCTCCCCAGTGCAGGCACGCCGCGACCCACAGTTGCAGCGTGGGATCGAAGGCGTTGTAGTGCATCGGGCTGGAGGCCGTCGAGTGGACTTGGCGATGCGCTACGTTGACCGCCTCGCGGTAGGCCGCGCGTTCCTCGTCGGTGCCGAGCATCGCCACGGACAGGTAGGTCAGCGTGGTGCGCAGCCGTTTGATCGGATGCAACATCACATTCCCGCTGTCGACCCTGCTCTCCAGGACGCCATAGCCGACCGGTGGAGTACTCAACTGCATGATGACGTTCGCGACGCCGCCGAAGAGGCCGGCTATGCCGTCGAGATATTGCCCGACGTCGAAGGAGTCCGGCGAGTCGTGGCGATGCGGTGCGCGAAGTGGCTTGGTCATCATCGACCTCGCAGTACTGAGAAGGCTGTGCAACAACTTTCTCACCGCGTCAGCAGGAGTGTCAACCATCACATCGACGGCTCGTCGGCGCGGGACACCGCGAGGCCGCCCGAGCCCGGCGAAGTAGCGTGGTCGAATGCCGTTCGGTCCGCCGCTGCTGCTCAGTTCCCTCAACCCGCTCGCCGTCGCAGGCGGAGCGGACATCCCCGACGCCGTCAGCATCGACGGCACCACCCTGTCTCGCAGCGACCTGCTGGGCGCGGCCACTTCGGTGGCCGAACGCGTCGCGCGCGCGGAGCGGGTGGCGGTGCTGGCCGAGCCGACCGTCCAGACCGTGCTCGCGGTGGTGGGCTGCCTCATCGCGGGCGTCACGGTGGTGCCGGTGCCCCCGGACTCCGGGACCGCGGAACGGGCGCACATCCTGGCCGACTCGGGCGCGCAGGCATGGCTGGGTACGGCGCCGGAGGACGCCGACCTGCCCGTGGTGCCGGTGCGGCGGCACGCGAGGTCATGGCACACCTACCCCGAACCGGACCCGGCCACGACGGCTTTCGTGCTCTACACCTCCGGAACTACCGGCCTGCCCAAGGGCGTGGTGCTCAGTCGGGGCGCGATCGCCGCAGGCCTGGACGCCCTCGCCGAGGCATGGGCATGGACCGCCGGGGACACTCTGGTGCACGGGCTTCCACTGTTCCACGTGCACGGACTGATCCTCGGCGTGCTCGGCCCGCTGCGCGTGGGCAGTCCGCTCGTCCACACCGGCAAGCCGACGCCGCAGGCCTACGCGGCCGCGAAGGGTTCGCTGTACTTCGGCGTGCCGACCGTGTGGTCGCGAGTGGTCGACGACCCCGACTCGGCGAGGCAATTGGCCGACGCGCGGCTTCTGGTCTCCGGCAGCGCGCCGCTGCCCGTACCGGTGTTCGAACGACTGCGCGAGCTGACCGGGCACGCGCCGGTCGAGCGCTACGGCATGAGCGAAACCATGATCACGCTGTCCACCCGGGCCGACGGCGAGCGCAGGCCCGGCTGGGTCGGCACGCCGGTACGCGGCGTGCGCACCCGGATCCGGGACGAGTCCGGCGCCCCCGTCCCGCACGACGGCGAGAGCATCGGCGGCCTCGAGGTCAGCGGGCCCATGCTCTTCGACGGCTACCTGAACCGCCCGGAGGCGACCGCGCAGAGCTGGACCGAGGACGGCTGGTTCCGGACCGGTGACGTCGCCGCCATCGACGCCGACGGCTTCCACCGCATCGTCGGCCGGGAATCGGTGGACCTGATCAAGTCCGGTGGCTACCGGGTCGGGGCGGGGGAGGTCGAGACGGTGCTGCTCGGTCACCCCGCCGTCGCGGAGGTCGCCGTGGTCGGCCTGCCCGACGACGACCTGGGCCAGCGCATCACCGCCTTCGTCGTGCTGCGCGGCAACGCGTCCGAACGCGAACTGATCGACCACGTGGCCGGAGAACTCTCGGTGCACAAGCGCCCGCGCGAGATCCGGATGGTCGACGCACTGCCGCGCAATGCCATGGGCAAGGTGCAGAAGAAGAAGCTGGGTTGACCTCGAGTCAGGTAGAGGTTTTACGGTCGGCGCATGACCGCGACCTTGACACCCGAACAGATCGACTACCTGCACACCCAGCGGCTGGGCCGTCTGGCCACCGTCCGGCCCGACGGCACCCCCCAGAACAACCCGGTCGGCTTTCGCTACAACCCCGAGCTGGGCACCATCGACATCGCGGGCTGGAACATGGGCGCATCATGGAAATTCCGTAACCTCGCCACCAACGACCGCGTCGCCTTCGTGGTCGACGACGTCGCCTCGGTCCAACCCTGGCGCGTCCGCTGCTTGGAGATCCGCGGCTCCGCCGAAGCGCTCACCGACGTCGAGCCCTACATCTCCGGCGTCTCCCGCGAAATGATCCGCATCCATCCCCAACGGGTCATCGCCTTCGGTTTGACCGACCAGACCGATACGCCTTGATCGTCCTCAGCGATTCGCGGCCGCCTGCACCTGTTCGCCGTCGAATTGCTCGGTTGTACCAGCGGGCGGCGAGCCGACGCGACGCCGGTGTTGGAGCGTGCGGCTGCCCCCGCCCTGTACGGTGACCGTATACCGGTGCCGAGGAGGGCTATGTTCGCGCTCGTGGTGAGGTTCGACCTGCAGGATGGCGAGAAGGCTGCCGAGTTCGACCAGTTGGTAGCCGAGACCGTTGGGGCGGTCACTCAATTCGAACCCAGAACGCTGGTGTATGCCACGCATTCCGTCGAGGGAGAGCCCTTGGCGCGGGTGTTCTACGAGGTGTACCGCGACCGCGAGGCATTCCGGGAGCATGAGCGGCAGCCACACACCCGGCACTTCCTGAGCCAGCGGGAGAAGTACGTCGCCTCTTCTCGCGTGGAGTTCCTGTCGCCCGTCGGCGCGAAGGGCTTGCCCGCCCCGAGATGACCGGCTGTCCCGTCATCCCCTGGCCGCGCCGTCGGGCCACACCACATCCACCGGCACACCTGCATCGAGGGCCAGTTCCACCACGGACCCCGTCCCGCTTCGCTCCCTGAAGTCGGCTCCGGTCCTCCCAAGAGGACCAGAGTCTTTTCCTCTTCGAAGGTCCTAGCGCCGTTCAGTACTCACGTGCGGTGTCCGGTCTCATGCGGCCCGCCTCGATCAGTGTTTGCCGTGCTGCTGCCTTGCGCGGGCAGTCCTGTATGCGGTACCCCCTGTGGCGCTGCATGATGGCGTGGGCTTCGGCCACGCTCAGGCGATGGTCGGGAGCTTCGTGCGGCCAACCTCGTGGCCAGAGCCCGGTCCCGAACCCCTGCTTCCTGATCGCGCTTCAGTGGTGAGCACCCGCTGCCGGGGATACCGATGGAGGTCGGATCAACCCGGCGGCGGGGCTACCAGAAGCGGCCTGCGACTGCGGGATTCGCGCTAGCGTTGCACTGTGGCCAAGGTGTTGCCGAATGGTTCGGCAGCGTCGCAACGCTGCTCAGGGGCGTGATGAGAGGGGGCTGGATGCAGAATTGGGAAGCGTTCGGAGCCGAACTGCGGCGGCGGCGATCGCAGGCGGGTCTGTCGGTCAGAGAGCTGGCGCGCAGCCTCAGTTACGACCCTGGTGCGTTGTCGCGTCTGGAAAATGGCCGCCGCAAACCTCCGCTGGATATTGTTCGGAAGCTTGATCGGGTTCTCGAATCCGACGGAGCGCTCGCGATCATCTATGAAAGTCTGATCGCCCCGGTAGACGCCGATGAGCAGTCAACCCTGTTGCATTCGCGTGAGTCGTCTGCCATGGCGGAACGGCGCTACATCGATCGCGGGCTGGCTGCGGAACTTGGAAGGCTGCTGTCGGAAACCAGACGGTTGGAGGATCGGATCGGGTCCGAACTCGTTCTGCCGCTGGCAGTATGTCAAACACGGGTCACGTCAGCGCTCGCCGCCGAGGCCCGGAAGTCGGACCGTGCCGCCATGGTCGGCGTAGCCGCTGGATGGCAGCAATTCACAGGTTGGCTCCATGCGAATCTCGGACATCATGCTGCCGCGGTCCAGCATTATCGCGTCGCGCTCGAACTGGCCACCGAGAGCGGTAACCGAGACATGATCGCCACTGCGCTGTCCATGCGAGGTCATGTCGCATGGATGGCAGGTGAGGTCGGTCCGATGATCGGCCTATCTCGAGCCGCGCAGCGTGATGGCGATGCACTGAGTTCTACTGTCCTTGCGCTGGCAGTCCAGCAGGAGGGCCGTGGACACGCAATCGAAGGTGATCTCAGTGCGATGGAAGCCAAACTGGATGAGGCGGCGGAGTTGATAGCGCGGGGGGACCCGAGTCGACCGGATTCTCAGTACTTCTACTCCGACTCGTTCATCGAAATGCAGCGTGGCTTGGCCTATCGCCTGGCTCGGCAGTGGGACAAGGCCGTCGTGTCGCTCGATCGTGGATTGGCGGGCTTCGATCCCGAGATCCTGGGATCCGAATGGGCTACTTGGTACGTCGCAGAATCGGCCTGCGCATTGGCGGGTATCGGTGAACCCGAAGCCGCATGCCAGCGAGCATCGGAGGCATTGCGGGTCGCGGTAGCGACGCCAAGATCCAGATTGACCGGATTCATTCGCTGCCTCCATCGCGAGATGACTACGAAATGGATGACGAACGAAGCTGTTGGCGCCCTGGGCCAGGAACTGCGTTCGACCCGTGCTGTATAGAGCCAGAATGTCGATGTCGTGGCTACGAGGGCGATAGGTGGTCGTCGGCGGGCGCTCACAGACAGGCTTCCGTCATGTCCCGGGCTGTACACCGGCCGTTGGCGAAAACCGAAACCCGATGCCAGGCGAGTTCGTCACAACTTGAAAGGAGCAAGTAGTGCCAATCGAGCACGAAGCCAAGATCCTCGATATCAACCCCGGCACCATCGAACAGCACATCGTGGACAAGGGCGGGCGACGGCTCGGTGAGCGGTTCATGCGCCGCTACGTCTATGACATCACGCCGGGTGATGCGTCGAAATGGATCAGGCTGCGTGACAATGGAAATGGGACCACGCTCGCCGTCAAGCAGATCACCAGCGACGCCATCGACGGCACTCACGAAGTGGAAGTGAGCGTCGACGACTTCACCGCCACCAACGCGCTGCTCGAGATGCTGGGGTTCACCGCGAAGTCCTACCAGGAGAACAAGCGGATCAGCTTCGCGCTCGACGGCGCACAGCTCGAGGTCGACACCTGGCCAGGGATTCCGCCGTACCTGGAGATCGAAGCCGCGACCAAGGACGAAGTGATCCGGATCGCCGAACTGCTCGGCTACGCCGAAGCCGACCTCACCGGCGAGAACACGATCAAGATCTACGCACGGCACGGCATCGACCTCGACGCCGTCCGCGAACTACGGTTTTGAGCGCGTCCGATCTTGTCGCCAGTGGCGGCAGACGCACGTAGAGGATGGGCGCTGGGTCGCGCCGAGCATGATCATCGGTTCACTCGTCCGAGTGCCACGCGCGGAGCGTGCAACGGATCGCCCCCGATCCCCGCCCAGCGATCTCCGGACTGGCCGGGCGGCCTAGGGCAGCGAGGCCGGTTTCACGCCGGTCTCGAGCCCTTGCCGATATCGGTCCTTGTGCCAGTGGAGAATCAGTCGTTGGCGTGCAGGTCGGCGTTGAGTTCGATGCCGGTGCCTTTACGCGGGACGACCTCGACCGCGCCGGTGGCGGAGTTGCGGCGGAACAGGAGGTTGTCGCGACCGGCCAGCTCGGCGGCCTTGACCAGGGTGCCGTCCGGGGTGGTGACCTTGGTGCCCGCGGTCAGGTAGAGGCCCGCCTCGACCACGCAGTCGTTGCCGAGCGGGATGCCAAGGCCGGAGTTCGCGCCGAGCAGGGATCGCTCGCCGATGGAGATAACCGTGGTGCCGCCGCCGGACAGCGTGCCCATGGTGGACGCGCCGCCGCCGATGTCGGAGCCGTCGCCGACCACGACGCCCGCGGAGATGCGGCCCTCGATCATGGACGCGCCGAGCGTGCCCGCGTTGAAGTTCACGAACCCCTCGTGCATGACGGTGGTGCCGGAGGCCAGGTGCGCGCCGAGACGGACCCGGTCGGCGTCGCCGATGCGGACGCCGGAGGGCAGCACGTAGTCGACCATGCGCGGGAACTTGTCCACGCTGTACACGGTGACCGGGCCGCGGGCGCGCAGCTTGGCGCGGGTGGCCTCGAAGCCCTCCACCGCGGCGGGGCCGTGGTTGGTCCACACCACGTTGGTGAGCAGGCCGAATTGGCCGTCCAGGCTCACTTCGTGCGGCTTGACCAGGCGGTGCGAGAGCAGGTGCAGCCGCAGGTAGACCTCGTGCGCGTCGACCGGGGCGGCGGAGAGGTCGGCGATCGTGGTGTGCACCGCGATCACGTCGACCCCGCGCGCGTCGTCGAAGCCGAGCAGCGCCGCGTACTCGGCGGGCGCCTCGTCCAGGCGCTTGGTGCCGGTCTCGGCGAACTCACCCAGCTGCGGGTTCGGGTACCACGTGTCCAGCACGGTCCCGTCCGCGGTGACATTGGCGATACCGATTGCTGCTGCTCCCTGGATGCTCACGGCCTAGAGGTTACCGACCCGCACGAGGCGGTGGTTCGCCTGCTACTTCCCACGCCACAGCCGCACGGCCGCTCGGCGGCCGTAGGGTGAAGCGCGTGACCATCGACCTGCATGCCGACCCGATCACACTGACCGCCGCGCTCGTCGACATTCCGAGCGTTTCGCGGAACGAGGCCGCCATCACCGACGTGGTGGAGCGGGCGCTGCGGGAGCAGACGACGGGATGGGAGATCCTCCGGCACGGGAACGTGGTGCTGGCGCGCACCCACCGCGGGTTGCCGACCCGGGTGATCCTGGCCGGGCATCTGGACACCGTGCCGATCGCCGACAACGTGCCCGGCCGGTTCGACGTGAACCCGGCGGGTGAGCCGGTCCTCTACGGCTGCGGCTCGGTGGACATGAAATCCGGCGACGCGGTCTTCCTGCACCTGGCCGCGACCGTCGCCGACCCCGTGCACGACCTGACCTTGATCTTCTACGACGGTGAGGAGATCGCCGCCGAGTTCAACGGGCTCGGCCACATCGAGCGCGATCTGCCCGACTGGCTCAGCGGCGACCTCGCCGTGCTCGGCGAACCGTCCGGCGGCTGGATAGAGGCCGGTTGCCAGGGCACCCTGCGCGTTCGGCTGAGCACCTCGGGTGTGCGCGCGCACTCGGCGCGAGCATGGCTGGGTGACAACGCGATCCACCGGTTGGCTCCGATACTGCAGCGGCTCGCCGACTATCGCGCACGGGATGTGGACATCGACGGCTGCGTGTATCGCGAAGGCTTGTCCGCGGTCCGGGTTACGGGCGGCGTGGCGGGCAACGTCGTGCCCGACGCCGCCGAGGTGGACGTCAACTTCCGCTTCGCGCCCGATCGCACCGTCGACCAAGCCGTCGAGCACGTACGCGAGGTCTTCGCGGGACTCGAGCTCTCCTTCGAGGTGACCGACTCGGCTCCGGGCGCACTGCCGGGCCTGACCGCCCCTGCGGCGAAGGACCTCATCGCCTCGGTGCAGCGCCACGGTGGCGGCGGTGTGCGCGCGAAGTATGGCTGGACGGATGTTTCGCGCTTCGCGGCCCGCGGCATTCCGGCCGTCAACTTCGGACCCGGCGACCCCAACCTCGCGCACAAGCGCGACGAGCACGTCCCCGTCGCTCAGATCACCGCCGTCACCGCCATGCTGAGGGGCTATCTGACCGGCACGCCGGCCTGAACGAGACTCCGGCGCCGGACTCCGAGATTGCGACCGCGTCTCGCCCTCCCTTCCCCCGGCTGAACGTCGGACGTCTTCTCCCGTCCAGCCCGTGAGCGGCCCTTGCCGGGCGGTAGCGTGGAACGCATGTCCACCGACGCCGCGGACCGTGAGGTCGCCAACAAACCGAAGTCGACCCCGAAGTTCCGCGGACCGATCATGTTCCGCCGCGATCGTGCCGACGAGATGGGCAACTCCGACCGGAATCTGCTGGACAAGCGCGGCGATACGGACTGGGTGCACACCGACCCCTGGCGCGTGCTGCGCATCCAAGCCGAGTTCGTCGAAGGCTTCGGCGCTCTCGCCGAGGTGCCGCGGGCGGTGACGGTCTTCGGTTCGGCGCGTACGTCCGCCGACCATCCGGAGTACCAGGCGGGCATGGCGATCGGCGCCGCGCTGGCAAGGGCGGGCTTCGCCGTGATCACCGGCGGCGGGCCGGGCGCGATGGAAGCGGCCAACCGGGGCGCCTGCGAGGCGGGCGGTTACTCCATCGGCCTCGGCATCGAGCTGCCGTTCGAGCAGAGCCTCAACGAGTGGGTCGATCTGGGTATCAACTTCCGGTACTTCTTCGTCCGCAAGACGATGTTCGTGAAGTACTCCCAGGCGTTCATCTGCCTGCCAGGGGGTTTCGGCACCCTCGACGAGTTGTTCGAGGCGCTGACGCTGGTGCAGACCCGCAAGATCACCCGGTTCCCGATCATCCTCTTCGGCACCAGGTACTGGGCCGGGCTGGTCGATTGGTTGCGCGATTCGCTGGGCGGTTCCGGCAAGATCTCCCCGGGTGACCTCGACCTGTTGCACGTGACCGACAGCGTCGAGGAACTCGTGCACATCATCCAGGCCGCCGCGGAAGCAGGCGGCGCCGAGGACGCGATCGGGACGGAGGATCAATGGTGAGCGAGCGGCCTTTCGCCGTCTGTGTCTACTGCTCGGCGAGCACGACCGACCAGGACTACCTTTCGCTGGCCGCCCGGGTGGGCACCGAGATAGCCCGCCGCGGTTGGCAATTGGTGTCCGGCGGCGGGCACGTCTCGATGATGGGCGCGGTCGCCACCGCTGCGCGCGCCGGCGGTGCGAACACCATCGGCGTGATCCCGAAGCACCTGGTGCACCGCGAGGTCGCCGATGTCGACGCCGACGAACTGGTGGTCACCGACACCATGCGCCAGCGCAAGCAGGTGATGGAGGACCGCGCCGACGCCTTCCTCACCCTGCCCGGCGGCATCGGCACGCTGGAAGAGTTCTTCGAAACCTGGACCGGCGGCTATCTGGGACAGCATGAGAAGCCGGTTGTTGTGCTGGATCCCAATGGTTTCTTTCGCGGGTTGTTCTCCTGGCTGGATGAGTTGTACGAGCGGAAGTTCGTGCCCCAGACAGCCTTGTCCCGGATTACCGTGGTGACCGATCTTCCGTCCGCCTTCGCGGCACTGGAAGCGCCGAGTACCCGTGCTGAGGAGAGCTGAAGTGAGCAACGACGCCCGCTCGACGGTGAGTCTGGTCGATCTCGCCCGGAATCTTCCCGCGATGGCCCTGGACACGCCCGGCATGCTGCGCAACGCGCTGGGCATGCTGACGACGCCGGATTCCAAGGCCTCGGTGGGGCTGTACTTCCAGCGCAACGCCCACCGTCATCCGGATCGGCTGTTCCTGCGGTTCGAGGGCGCGAGCTACACCTACGGCGAGGCCAACGCGCAGGTGAACCGGTATGCGAGCGTGCTGGCGGCGCGGGGGGTGCGGCGCGGCGACGTGGTCGGCGTGCTGATGACCAACCGGCCGGAGACGCTGTTCGTCGTGCTGGCCACGGTCAAACTCGGGGCCACCGTGGGTCTGCTCAACCATCACCAGCGCGATCGAGTGCTGGCGCACAGCTTCGGACTGCTCGACAGCGTGCTGAACGTGGTGGGCGCGGAGTGCGCCGAGGCGATCGACTCGCTGTCCGAGCCACCCGCCGACATCCTCGCGGCCGACGATCTCGAGCAGGAGGCCCGCGCCGCCGCCGACATCGACCCGCCGAGCTGCGCCGAGGTCACCGCGCGGGAGCGGGCGTTCCTCATCTTCACCTCCGGCACCACCGGACTGCCGAAGGCCAGCGTGATGACCCACCTGCGCTGGACCAAGAGCATGGCCGGACTGGGCGGCCTCGGAATCCGCCTGCGCGGCGACGACACGCTGTACTGCTGCCTGCCGCTCTACCACAACAACGCGCTCACCGTCGCGTTGTCCGCGGTGCTGGCCTCCGGCGGCACGTTGGCCCTCGGCCGGGGTTTCTCCGCGTCCCGGTTCTGGGACGAGGTCATTCGCGAACAGGCGACGGCGTTCATCTACATCGGCGAGCTGTGCCGCTACCTGGTCAACCAGCCGCCCAAGCCGACCGACCGGCAGCACCTGGTCCGGCTCGCGGTCGGCAACGGGCTGCGCCCCGAACTGTGGGACGAGTTCAAGTCCCGGTTCGGCGTCAAGCGGATCGTGGAGTTCTACGGCGCGAGCGAGGCGAACATCGCGTTCGTCAACGCGTTCGGGGTGGACCGCACGGCCGGTTTCGGTCCGCTGCCCTATGCCGTCGTGGAGTACGAGGACGAGACCGGAAAGGCGAAGCGCGACACGAACGGACGGTTGCGCAAGGTCCGTACCGGAGAGGTCGGGCTGCTGCTGGCCAAGGTGACCGATCGCTCCCCGTTCGACGGTTACACCGACAAGGACGCCACCGAGGCCAAACTGGTGCGTGACGCCTTCCAACCCGGCGACGTCTGGTTCGACACCGGCGACCTGGTCCGCGATCAGGGCTGGCATCACATCGCGTTCGTGGACCGGCTCGGTGACACCTTCCGCTGGAAGGGCGAGAACGTGGCGACCACCGAGGTGGAGGGCGGGCTGAGCAAGGCGGAGCCGATCGCCCAAGCGGTGGTCTACGGCGTGGACATCCCCGGCGCCGACGGCAAGGCGGGCATGGCCGCGGTGACACTGCATCCCGGCGCGGAATTCGACGGGGCGGCGGTGGCGAAGCTGGCTTACGAGCAGTTGCCCGGGTACGCCGTGCCGCTGTTCGTCCGCATCGTCCACGAGCTGGAGCAGACCTCCACGTTCAAAAGCCGCAAGGTCGAATTGCGCAAGCAGGGTTATGCCCCGGATTCGGACAGCACGCTGTACGTACTCGCCGGTCGTACCGAGGGCTACGTCCCGGCTTACGACGACTACGCCGCTGAGGTCGCAGCAGGCCGCGCACCCAAGGGCTGACCGTCATCCGCCGACGTGCCTGGTGGTGGTCGCTGTCCACCGCCGCAAGACTGCGCGCCGGTCCGGCGGCGCTCGACTGGTACGGTTCGAGAATCCGGAGATGCGGAGGGACCGACTGGTTTCGCGAGCACATGGGTAACTCGTCGGGTACGCCCGAAACCGTAGCGGCACCCGGCGCACGACCTGAACGCGAATCCCGTCTCCTGACTTGTACGGCCTGAATTCGCGGAGAGGCGGGAGAGCGACATGTACCCCTCGCCCGCCGCGCCGCTTCCCACGCTGTGCGGCCGGCCGGTGGCGACGGATCGAGCGCTGGTGATGGCGATCGTGAATCGCACGCCGGACTCGTTCTACGACCGAGGCGCCACGTTCACCGATGCGGCGGCTATGGACGCCGTGGCGCGCGCCGTGGACGAGGGCGCCGACCTCGTCGACATCGGCGGGGTGAAAGCCGGGCCCGGTGATGTGGTGGACGCGGCCGAGGAAGCGCGTCGCGTGATCCCGTTCGTCGCGGCCATTCGAGGCAAGTACCCGGAGCTACTGATCAGCGTCGACACCTGGCGCGCCGAGGTGGCGCTGGCCGCGGTGGGCGAGGGGGCGGATCTGATCAACGACACCTGGGCGGGCGCCGACCCCGATCTCGTTCCGGTGGCCGCCGCGCACGGCGCGGGTGTGGTGTGCAGCCACACCGGTGGCGCGGTGCCGCGTACCAGACCGCATCGGGTCCGTTACGCCGACGTGGTGGGCGAAGTCACCGAAACCGTGGTGCGATCCGCCGAGAACGCGCTCGCGGCCGGAGTCCGCCGGGATTCGATCCTGATCGATCCGACCCACGATTTCGGCAAGAACACTTATCACGGCCTCGAACTGTTGCGAGGAGTCGACGTTCTTGTAAAAACCGGATGGCCAGTCTTGATGGCGCTGAGCAACAAGGATTTCATCGGAGAGACTTTAGGTGTCGGTCTTTCCGAACGGCTGGAGGGCACATTGGCGGCAACAGCATGGTCGGCAGCGGCCGGCGCCCGAGTCTTCCGTGTCCACGAAGTCGCCGCGACCCGGCGGGTCGTGGACATGATCGCCGCGATCCAGGGCATCCGGCCCCCCGCACGAACCTTGCGAGGTCTGGCATGACATTTCAACACCGTGAGCCCGCCTGGGCGACGACCCATACCTGGGACACTCCGAACTGGCGGGTGGACGATCTCGTCTCCGCGAAAGCCGGGCGCACCGTGTCGGTGGTGCTGCCCGCACTGAACGAAGAACGGACCGTGGCCGATGTCGTGGCCAGCATCCGGCCGTTGCTCGGCACGCTGGTCGACGAGCTGATCGTGCTGGATTCCGGTTCGACCGACGCCACCGCGGAGCGGGCGCGCGCGGCGGGCGCCGAGGTGATCACTCGCGAGCAGGCGGTGCCGGAACTGGATCCGGTCCCCGGCAAGGGGGAGGTTCTGTGGCGTTCCCTGGCGGTGACCAGCGGCGACCTGATCGCTTTCGTAGATTCCGACCTGATCGACCCGGATCCGGCGTTCGTGCCGAAGCTGCTGGGTCCGCTGCTCACGGTCGATGACATGCATCTGGCCAAGGCCTACTACCGCAGGCCGCTGCGACAGGGCGGCGCGGTGGACGCGCACGGCGGCGGCCGCGTCACCGAGCTGGTCGCCCGTCCTCTGCTGGCGGCGCTGCGACCCGAACTCTCGCAGGTGTTGCAGCCGCTCGGCGGCGAATACGCAGGCACCCGCGAACTGCTCACCTCGGTGCCGTTCGCGCCGGGCTACGGCGTGGAGATCGGGTTGCTGCTGGACACCTACGACCGGCTCGGCATGTCCGCGATCGGCCAGGTCAACCTGGGAGTGCGTACTCATCGCAACCGTCCGCTGGCCGACCTCGGGGTGATGAGCCGCCAGATTCTGGGCACCGTGCTCGGTCGCAGCGGCGTCCAGGACTCCGGCGCGGCGCTGACCCAGTTCCCGTTGATCGGCGACGAGTTCACCGCGCACCGCACCGAGGTGCGGCTGGTGGACCGCCCGCCGATGAACACCCTGCGGCCCGCGTGGGCGGCGGCCTGAACCGCGTTGCCGCTCCGATTCGGTCAGGCCCCTTCCGCATGCGGGTCCCGCATGTACCCCGCCTCGATCAGCGTGCGGAAGGCCGCGAGCTTGTAGACGCATTCGGAGGGCTCACAGATCCGGTGGCGCTGCATGAGTTCGTGCGCCTCCGCTACGGTCAACGGCTCGGTGAGCAGCTGCTGCGGCCTGCCGATCGGACAGGTCGGTAGCGCGGGGGCGGGGACCTGCTCGGCGATGCCGTGCTGGGCGATGCCGACCCGGCGCCGCCGGGACGCCGGTCCGTGCAGCAATCCGATGGTGGCGACCAGACTGGCGGCGCCGGCGAGCGAGCAGAGGACGGCGAACTGGGTGGCGGTCACGGCGCTTTCTCCTCTCGGTGGGGCGGGCCGGGTTGAGCGTGGCGGGGCCGAAGCGCACGCACCGTCACCTACTCGTAGTTAACTTTCAGCAAACTTCAGTGTGGGCCGAAAGGGCGCGCTGTGCAAGATGGGAATGAGATGCGCGCCACCGACCGGTATGGGTGGCTCTGCGGCTGGGTATGCCCGGCGATTCGGAGTCCAATCCGTTTTGCGCGGATCAGCGGTGAATGGGACCCTCGGTGCGGTCGAGCGGAAGCGCGGAGGCGCCGCCGCGCTCGGCGAGGATCTGGGCGGCGATGGAGATGGCCGTCTCGTCCGGCGTGCGCGCGTCGAGATCCAGCCCCACCGGACTTCTCAGTCGGCCGAGCTGGTCGTCGGTGACGCCCACGGCCCGCAGGCGCTCGACGCGCTCGGCGTGGGTCCGGCGGGATCCGAGAGCGCCGACGAAGCCGATGCGCGGGCACGACAACGCCGTGGCCAGCATCGGCACGTCGAATTTGGCGTCGTGGGTGAGTACGCAGACCACGGTGCGCCGGTCGATGCGCCCCGCCTCCTGTTCGCCGCGCAGATACCGATGCGGCCAGTCCACGACGACCTCGTGGGCAGCGGGGAACCGGGCGGCGGTGGCGAAAGTCTCGCGGGCGTCCACGACCGTCACCCGGTAGCCGAGCTGGCGGCCGGTGCGGCTGAGCGCGCGCACGAAATCGTTGGCGCCCGCCAGGATCATGCGCGCCGGAGCCGCGAAGACCTGCACGAACGTCCGGGGTCGCGGTGAGCCGCCTGCCGCGCGCTCGTCGGTGCCCACCACGCCGCAGCGCCCCGCGGCCAGCAGCGCCCGGGCGTCGTGATCCACGCCGTGCCACGGTTGCGTCTGCTCGGGTGTCAGCAGCTTCCATTCCGGTGTTGCGTCCATGGTGGTCGCTACGGCGACGGGACGGCCGTGGTCGATCCGCTGCCGCAACGCCGAGAGCAGCGGCAGCCGCGCGGGGGTGACCCGCTCGACGAACACTTCGATTTCCCCGCCGCAGGTCAAGCCCACTGCGGGCCCGTCGGCGTCGGCATAGCCGAACCTGTCGGTCACCGCGTGGCCGCTTGCCAGCACCTCTCGCGCCGAGGCGACGACGGCGGCCTCGACGCATCCGCCCGACAGTGAGCCGTGCACGTCACCGGAGCCGGTGACGAGCATCGCGGCGCCCGGTTCGCGCGGCACGGGGCCGGTCGTGTCCACCACGCGTGCCAGCGCGACCGGCCCGTGCGACAGCAGGCCGATCAATTCCTCGAGTATCGCGCGCACAGCAACCGGTCCTTTCCGAGTGGGTCCGGCCGCGGCGCATCGGGCCCGGAAACGAACGGCGAATCTCCGCCGTACCGCCAGCCTAGTTACTGGGAGGCTATTGGGCGCGGCGGCGATGATCCGGTAGCAGCACGTGCTCGGCCCGCGCTTCGGTTCCGTCCCGGCCGGTGGGCGCGGCCTCGTCACGGGTGCCGGTATCCGTGGGGGGTTGCTCGCGCTCCCGGCGGGCGGGATCGACCGTGTCGGCGGTGTGCGGCTGGTCGGCTGCCGTTTCATCGTCCTGCGAGCCCTCCGGCCCGGGTGTGGCCGACTGCTCGTCCGCGAGCCGGGCCTGGAGGTCGGCGACGGTCAGGTGGGCTTTCGACCCCTTCGGCCGCAGCAGCATGCTGAGGATCAGGCCGAGCAGGCCCACCGCCACGACGGCGCCGCCGATGAGCAATAGCGGGTTCACGATTTTCCTCCTTGCCGGACGCCTCACGCGTCCGTTGAGCGGAGCTGGAGATGGGACGGGACGGCGTCGGTCTCGAAGTACGCCGTGAAGATCTCGGCCGCCTGCTCGGCGGTGAAGAGCTCGTCCGGATACACGCGGGGAGCGGGCACGCCGACGGGGACCGGCACGTCGACATCTGGTGGACCGATCCGCTCGCCGGACAGGCCCAAGGCGAAGCGTTGCGGCGTGCCGCCGACCGCGGTGCGCATCTCGAGGGTCAGCGCGTCCGCCGAGCCGGTGCACTGGAGGTACTCCTGGCCGGGCGCGGAGCTGATCGCCGGGTCGATGTCGGCGGGGCGCATCGGCTCGGCGAGCCGGGTCATGTTCACCGAGTAGCGGTGGAAGCCGTCCAGCCTGCGCAGCGGGCGCAGAAAGCTGTCGATGGTCTCGCCGGGGCCGACGAAGACTTTCAACCGGTCGCTGTAGGTGACTCGGTGGGTGGTCACCGTGGGATCGCCGGTCCGGGCCGGAGTCGCAAGGCCGTGCGGCCGCAGCACGGAGAGAAGGGTCACGGAACTCGCAGATATCGACTTTCGATCACGCATCAGCGTTCACCTATCACATGCGGTTATCGTCTAGCTATTCAATCATCCGTGAATGAACTCGCTCGCGGCAGGTCTGGTGACCTGTACCACACGGCAGGATGGCGGTTCGGATGACGCCACAGAGTGCTCTCGAACAGCTGAGCAGCGGGTACTTCGTTGCCCGTCCGAAGCCGTCTCGACCATCCACCGTTTCGCTGCAACCACGAAGCGCCGATGACCTGTAGTGGCCAACTATTTGCTGAATCTTGTTGTGCGAGTGCACCCTCGGCTTCGAACTCGCGGGAACGCTCTAATCCCGCTCGCCGCTAACGGGCGTGGGGTCGCCCAAGTCGAGGTGAACGAGCGACGGGTGGGGCGGCCTGAGTGATTACACACACGGACTCGTGTGGCTACCGGGGCCCAAGGGGATTCGGCGGCGCCATGGGACAGCGCACGCGGAGGACTCGTGCAGCCGAGCGCGGGCCGGCCGCGTCTTCGGGTGCATGGTGGTTCAGCGGCGCAGACCCGTTGCGGGCGATCGGTTCTCCGGGTCGTGGCGGTAGACCGGCGTGAGCAGTTCGGCCTCCAAGGGCTCGCCGGTGGCGCGGTCGAAGCGACAGGCGATCAGCACCGAGAACAGGTGATTGCTCGCCCGCTCGTGCAGGGTGGCCAGCCGGGTGGCGAGCAGCCGGATGGCGCCGAGTGAGCCGGGCGGATGCATACCGTCGATCATCAGCACGCTGCCGCGCCCGTCTGGCCTGGGAAGCCTGCCGAGATACGCGATGTCGTGCGGTTCGGGTCCGCCCGGCCGATACACCCGGCGGGCCGCCCGGTCCTCGATACCCCGGCGCGCGTCACCCATTCTGGCCACCGCGCGACGCAATCGCGGATCGGCGGCGACCAATTGACGCAGACTCGGGGACAGTTCCGGGCCGCCCAACACGATCAGGCCGTTGCGGCGCAGATCGATCGGGCGGCCCGGTAGGAAATGCTCGACCGCCACGCTGAAGCCGAGTTCGCGTAGGAGCTCGGCCAATCGCTGCGGCGCTGCCGGATCCGGCGCGCCGATCACGCGCCCGGCGCGCACCTCCGGAACGAGCACGGTGAGCGAACCGTGCCCGAAGAACAATCCTTCCGGCGCGGGTCCTTGCGTACTCACCTGATGGATGCGGGCGCGGGAAAGGCCCGCGGCGGCACCGATTCTGGCGAACGTCCAGCCCTCGGCATGGAGTTCCCGGATCACGGCACGCCGAATCCTGGTCAGTTCGTTGATGGTCTGCTGCGCCGCCGCCACCCCGTCGGTGGCCGCCTTCAGTCGCTCGACCTTGTCCTCGATCGCGAACACGCGCGCCACGTCATCGGCCGACATGTGCGAAGTCTAGACAGCTGAACAGCGCATTGCGTCTAGTCTTCTTGACGGTTCAGGTGGCGTCGGTGTCGATCGGGGGACGTTCGTTGCGCTCCAACGGCTTATCCAACTTGGGCATCGGATAGTCCGGCATCCCGCTGTTCGTGCTGTACAGGTCCTTCGGATCGGGCAATGCGCTGCCGAAATCCTTCAACAGCGAATCGTCGCCGTTGAGAAGATGTTTGGTCACCATCGCCCGCGGCGTCATACCGCGCAGTTCGTTCAGGTCGGCCAGCGGCTTGCGTAGATCCTCGAACTCCGGCCCGAGTTCCTGCTTCAGCTGAGAGGTTGCGCCACTCGCGTAGTCGCGGACCTGACGCAGGCTGCGCGTGGTCCAGCGCACGGCGCCGGGCAAACGCTCCGGGCCGAGGATCACGAGGGCGGCGACGAGCAGGATGACCATCTCGCTCCAGCCGATGTTGCTGAACACGTAACCAGGCTACCCGGCGATCCGACCAGCGGATCAGTCGGATTCCAGCGTCACGGGCACGTCCACCTGCCTGCCATCGCGGATCAACTGCACGTTCACCGTTTCGCCGATCTCGCGGGACTGCACCGCGACGACCAACTCGTCCGGATTCGTGACCTCGCGGTCGCCGACCTTCACGATCACGTCACCCTCCACGATCCCGGCCTTCGCCGCGGGACCGCCGGGAACGACGTCCGCCACCGCCGCGCCGCTCATGACCTCGTTGGCCACCTGTTTGGTGCGCGCGCTCAGGCCGATCGTCGCGTGGTGCACGACGCCGTCGCGGATCAAGGTCTGTGCGACCTCGGTCATCTTGTCCACCGGGATGGCGAAGCCCAGACCGACCGAGCCGCCGGTCTCGCTGCGGATGGCGGTGTTGATGCCGACGACCCGGCCGTCCATGTCCACCAGCGCGCCGCCGGAGTTACCCGGGTTGATCGAGGCGTCGGTCTGCACGGCGTCGATCACGGCCTTCGTGTCGCTGCCCTCGCCCTCCAGCTTCACCGGACGGTGCAGGGCGCTGACGATGCCGGAGGTGACCGTCTTGCTCAGGCCCAGCGGCGAACCGATGGCCAGCACGTCGTCACCGACCTGGACGTTGCCGGACTTGCCCAGCTGGGCGACGGTGAGATTCTTCACGTCGACCTTCAGGACGGCCAGGTCGGTCTTCGGGTCGCGGCCGACGATCTGGGCGGGAACGCGGGTGCCGTCGGAGAACTGCACCTGGATCGCGGCGCGATTGCTCTTGTCCTGCGCCGCCATGGAGATGACGTGGTTGTTGGTGACGATGTAGCCGCCGCCGTCGATCACCACGCCCGAACCGGTGGCGCCGTTGTCGCCGACGGTCACCCGGATGGAGACGACCGAGGGCAGCACGGCGTTGGCGACCTCGGCGATCACACCGTGGGGGCGGGCGCCGTCGCCGGTCTGCTCCAGGGTCACCTTGCGGGAGGTGAGCGTCGAGGCGGTTTCCGCGGTCAGCCGCCCGACCAGCCCGCCGAGCAGGCCGATGACGAGCGCGACGAGTGCGAGCAGGGCCAGCGCCTTGGGCGCGACCCGGGAGCCGAACAGCACTTCGCGGGCACTGAGCTTCTCGGCCTGCGGCAGCGGCTGCGGCTTGGGTGTTGGCACGGCGGGGGAGCCCAGGCGCGCGACCGCCTCGGGGTCACGCCACGGATCGGCCGGTTCGGTGACGGAGGCGGGGCCGCCGGTCGCGTCGGGGTCGCGTTGCAGGACCTCGGTGGAGCCCTCGGGGCGGCCGAACGCCTCGGCCAGCACCGCGTCGGGCGGGCGGTTCTGCAGTTCGGGGCCGAATTGCGGCGCGGAGCCCGCCTTGCGCAGCGGCACGGCGAACGAACCGGATAGGCCGGCAGGCCTGCGGAAGGCGCGCGCGGTATGCGTGTCGACATGGGGCCGATAGACCGGGCGCGGGCCGAGCACGGGTGCGTCCGGCGGACGGAGATTCCCGCGGTTGGCCGCCGAATCCGAGGTGTCGGCCGATCCGGAATTCGTCGATTCGGTGGTCACTCGGAAAACTCTACTTGCGCCACCAGGTTGTCCACCGGGTCGCGGTGAACGAATCGGTCAGAAAGCCGAAAACGGCCTCGTTCCGTGGGGGCCTGCCGGACGGGGAAGACGTTGTGCTGGACGCGCCACCCGGCAATTCGGCCAGCGGAATCCTGGTCAGGCTGTCGTGCAGGCCGGTCGGAATCGCGACCTGCCCGGCGTGCCGCAACGCGATGCGCGCCTGCTGCTGGGCATCGACCTCCGCCGCGCATTCGGGGCACAGCGACAGATGTTGAGCGGCGCGCAGATATGCGTTCATCCGCAGCTCGCCGTCCACGTAGGCCGCGATCGCCTCACTCGCCAGATGTTCCGTGGGGCGAAAACGCGGCGGACGACCGGACGTACTGAAGTCGCCACTCATTCGGTGCTCACCCTTCCAACCGACATCGACCGATGTTCGGGCGATGCCGGTTTCCGACGAATCACCCTATGTTCGCGTCAACGGCGAACCGCTGCTCACTTCCATTATGCGCAAGGTAGTCGCGCAGGGCCTGGCGTCCACGGTGGATCCGACTGCGCACAGTGCCCAGTTTCACGCCGAGCGTAGCGCCGATCTCCTCGTAGGACAGTCCCTCGATGTCACAGAGCACCACGGCCGCGCGGAACTCCGGGGCGAGGGAATCCAGGGCGGTTTGCAGGTCGGGATCCAGCCGGGCGTCGTGGTAGGCCTGCTCCGGTCCGGGGCCATCGGCGGGCACCCGGTCGTAGTCCTCGGGCAGCGCCTCCATCCTGATCCGGTTACGGCGGCGCACCATGTCCAGGAACAGGTTGGTGGTGATGCGGTGCAACCACCCCTCGAACGTGCCGGGTTGGTAATTCGACAGCGAACGGAACACCCGGATGAACGTCTCCTGGGTGAGATCTTCGGCGTCCTGAGCGTCGCCGGAGAGGCGGTAGGCCAAGCGGTAAACCCGGTCGGCGTGCTCGCGGACCAGTTCGTCCCACGTCGGCATCGCCGACCGATCACCGGTGGCATCGAAGGCAGCAGTGCCGGACAGCTCGACCGCGTCCTCGACGGGGTCGGCTTCGACCGGCAGGATCTGCTCGGGCAGGGTGGCGTATTCGCGCGCCGCATCGACCATGTGGATGGGGCTACCTCCTACTAGGGACCGTAAACGTCGGAACTCGCTCGGGGCCGGGTCTACGGACCGTCACGTACGGATACAACAGACAACCGGTATGTCGTTGTTCCCGCGTCCCGTGTCGAAACACGGTCGGTGGTCTTGCGTTGCCCATACTCTTTCTGGTCCTGATATGGCCGGGTTATGGAGATCCTGAGGGTCGCCTGAGAAAACCGGCGGCGGAAATGGCGGGCGGCGCGTGTTGTCCGGAACGCCGAGATCACCCGCCCGGCGTTAGCCTCATACCCGTGGCATCGAATCTGGAGCGGAATCTCGCCTACGTGGAGGAATCCGTCGTGGAAGACGAAATCCTCGTCAGCGCGCGGGAACGGGCCACCGAACTCGGCGCGGTTCCCGTGCCGCCGTCGGTGGGCGCGCTGCTGAGCATGTACGCGCAGTTGCTCGGAGCGCGCGCGGTGGTCGAGGTCGGCACCGGCGCGGGCATCAGCGGGCTGTGGCTGCTCGACGGCATGCGCGAGGACGGCACGCTGACCACCATCGATTCGGAGCCGGAACACCAGCGCGCGGCCAAGGAGGCGTTCCGCGCCGCCGACATCCCGCCCGCGCGCACCCGGCTGATCAACGGACGGGCGCTGGACGTGCTGCCCCGGCTGGCCGACGGCGCCTACGATCTCGTCTTCATCGACGCCGCACCGCTGGAGCATCCGGAGTACGTGGCCCAGGCGGTGCGTCTGTTGCGCCAGGGCGGCGCCATCCTGCTGCACAACGCGCTGCTGGGCGGGCGGGTACCCGATCCGGCCCAACGCGATCCGGCCACCCAGGCGGTGCGCGCCGCGACCCGCGCCATCGCGGAGAACCCGGAACTCACCTGTGTGCTGATTCCGGTGGGCGACGGATTGCTCTGCGCCTCGCGCGGTTGACGATTCGCGCTACGGATACGTGGCGGCCTGATTCCATCGCCGAATTCGGGGTATGCGCTGAGTAACTACTCAGTGAGGAAATTCGGTTATGCGTGAACTAACTCCCATCGAGATGGCCGCCATGGGGGACGTCGTGACGGAACGACGATCGAGTTGGTTGCGGCCCACGATGTTGGCCCTGCTGCTCGTACTCCTGGGGGCTGTGCTGGTGATGGTGGTGGTGAGCAACACCGATTTCGATACCGGGCCCGAAAAGACCACCCCCACACCTGGACCCTGCGAGCCGTTCTGCACCCAGAACGTCGCCCCGCCTGGACAGTGATCTCCGGGGTAGAGCCGCTGTGGGCGACCTGGCTTGCCCGAATATGTCTGGTGTCGAGTAACTTTCCGCCGGACGCGCGCTCGTAGCGCTTCCTGACTCGGCTGTGTCCCTTTCGGATGAACAGTGGAGTTCGCGAAACAACCACCATCGACGCACAGTTCGGCGCATGCTGCAACGGAACGCCGATGCTCGGATACTGGTGAGGTCATGCTCCGAGCGGTCCGGAAGAGGGGTGCGGTGTGGTGATGATGATGTTCCTCTGGGACGAGGACGAGCGCAGGCCCCGGCCGCTCCACTGGGGGCGGACCATGATGGCTTTCGCCGCCGTCATGCTGTTCGCTCTGATGGCGGTCTATCTGGTGAGCACGGCAGATTTCGGCGAGGCTGCCGAATCGAAGGTGCCGCGTACACCAGGCCCCTGTGCGCCATTCTGCATCGGGCCGCCCGCGCCTGAGCCAGGCGGGCCGTAATCCAGCTCGCCGATCGCGATTTCAGGGAAATAACGCGCTGCTCGACTAGTACAGCCTGGATACCCGCAGCGGCGGATCGGCCTCGCCTTGGACCCAGACGCCCTTGCCTACCGTGACGACACCGCCGTTGCTCACCGCGAAGCGGCTGCGGTCGCGCGCCAGATCCACCCCGATGATCTCGCCTTCGCCGACGACCACGTTCTTGTCGAGAATGGCGTGCCGCACTACCGCGCCGCGCCCGATCCGCACGCCGGGCATGAGCACGCAGCCTTCGACGGTGGCGCCGTCGTCGACCATGACGTTGGCGCTGAGCACCGAATTGCGGACGGTGGCGGCGGACAGGATGCTGCCCGCGCCCACGATGCACTCCTGCGCCAGCCCGCCCTGGGCGAACTTGGCCGGCGGCAGGTTCTCGGCCGCGCCGCGGATCGGCCAGTGCCGGTTGTAGAGGTTGAACACCGGGTGCACCGAGACCAGATCCATGTGGGCGTCGTAGAACGCGTCGATGGTTCCGACATCGCGCCAGTAGCCGCGGTCGCGGTCGGTGGCGCCGGGCACGTCGTTGTCGGCGAAGTCGTAGACGCTCGCCTGCCCCGCCGCGACGAGCGAGGGAATGATGTCGCCGCCCATGTCGTGGTCGGAGTCGGCGTTGTCCGCGTCCGCCCGGATCGAGTCCACCAGCACCTTGGTCGTGAAGACGTAGTTGCCCATGGACGCGAACGTGACGTTCGGATCGTCCGGGGTGCCGGGCGGATGCGGGGGCTTCTCCAAGAACTGCGTGATGCGACCGGAGTCGTCGCTGTCGATGCAGCCGAACGCGCTCGCCTCGCTGCGCGGCACCCGGATACCGGCCACGGTCACGCCGGCGCCGGAGTCGATGTGGTGGCGCACCATCTGCTCCGGGTCCATGCGGTAGACGTGGTCGGCGCCGAAAACCACGATGTAATCCGGATCCTCGTCGTAGATCAGGTTCAGCGATTGCATGATCGCGTCCGCGCTGCCGGTGTACCACCGCGGACCGAGCCGCTGCTGCGCGGGCACCGGGGTGATGTACTCGCCCGCGAAACCGGACAGCCGCCAGGTCTGCGAGATGTGCCGGTCCAGCGAGTGCGACTTGTACTGCGTGAGTACGCACAGCCGCAGGAAACCCGCGTTGACCAGATTGCTGAGCACGAAGTCGATGAGGCGGTAGGCGCCGCCGAACGGGACGGCGGGCTTGGCGCGGTCGGCCGTGAGTGGAAAGAGTCGCTTGCCCTCGCCACCGGCGAGCACGATCCCGAGTACGTGCGGCTGGCTCCTCACACCTGCCAAACTACCGGGTCCAGCGCCCGGGAGTGGCCGCCGCGGACTCGAACGTCTACTTTGAACCGGTGAGTTTCGGCACGGATGGCGGGCGTTCGGCGGTGGATTCCGGCGAGCGGAGTCGGCTGAGCGTCGCGATGCTGACCCGCGAATACCCGCCGGAAGTGTACGGCGGGGCGGGGGTGCACGTCACGCAACTGACGGCGCATTTGCGTCATCTGTGCGAGGTGACCGTGCACTGCATGGGCGTGGATCGCGCGGACGCCGTGGTGCATCAACCGGACCCGTCGCTCTACGGCGCCAACGCCGCGCTGCAGATGATGTCCGCCCAGCTTCGGATGGCCGACGCCGTCGGCGAAGTGGACGTGGTGCACTCGCACACCTGGTACAGCGGTTTGGCCGGGCATCTGGCCGCGGCCCTCTACGGCGTCCCGCATGTGCTGACCGCGCACTCGCTGGAGCCGCGCAGGCCGTGGAAAGCCGAGCAGCTCGGCGGCGGCTACCGGCTCTCCTCGTGGTCGGAACGCAACGCCGTCGAGCACGCCGACGCGGTCATCGCCGTGAGCGAAGGCATGCGCCGCGACGTGCTCGACGCCTATCCGGCGGTCGATCCGGACCGGGTCCACGTGGTTCACAACGGCATCGACGGGTCGATCTGGCATCCGGGTCCGGTAGCCGCCGGCGAGCCGTCGGTGCTCGCCGAGCTCGGCGTGCGGACCGACCTTCCGATCGCCGCCTTCGTCGGTCGCATCACGCGCCAGAAGGGGGTCGGTCACCTGCTGGCCGCCGCCCGCGGCTTCGACCCCGACATCCAGCTCGTGTTGTGCGCGGGCGCGCCGGACACGCCCGAATTGGCGCAGGAGGTCACCGCGGCGGTCCAGGAACTGCGGCAGCGGCGCGGCAACGTGTTCTGGATACGGGAGATGCTGCCGACCGAGCGGATCCGGCAGATCCTCGCCGCCGCGTCGGTGTTCGTGTGCCCGTCGGTGTACGAGCCGCTGGGCATCGTGAACCTGGAGGCGATGGCCTGCGCGACCGCGGTCGTCGCCTCCGACGTGGGCGGCATCCCCGAGGTGGTCGACAGCCGCAACGGACGCCTGGTGCACTACGACGCGGGCGCCGCCGAGGACTACGAGCGGGCGCTGGCGGCCGCCGTGAACGAGGTGGCCGGCGACCAGGCACTGGCCGCGCGATTGGGCGCGGCGGGCCGGGAACGAGCCATCTCCGAATTCGACTGGTCCCGGATAGCGGCCCGCACGGTCGCGGTCTACGACGCGGTCAGGAAAGGCTGAGCCGGGCCGTCAGGCCACCCGGCGGTAGGTGCCGACGACGACCGACGCGGTGACCTCGACGGACTCCGGCAACCGCGCCAGACGCGCCTCCCCGGCGGCGGCGTGGTGTGCGGACGGCCCCATGCCCACCACGTGCGCGACGTCGGTCCTGGCGAGCGTCATCGGATACTCGATGAGCGTCTGTTCGACCGGCTCGAAATGCCCCGCCATCGCGGCGTCGAGCCTGCGGTCCTTGTCGGGGTCCACTCGGACCATGTCCAGCGGTCCGATCAGCTCGCCGAGATGGCGTTCGGTGGGTGTGGCGACGACGAAGCGGCCCTCGTCGGCGAGCACCCTGGCGATCTCGCCGGGATTACGCGGTGCGAAAACCGAGAGCACGCCGGTGAGCGCGCCGTCGCGGATCGGCAACCCACGCCAGGCGTCGGCCAGTATCGCCGCGGCGCGCGGGTGGGCGCGCGCGCACCGCCGGACGGCCGGCTTGGCCACGTCCAGCCCGATGCCGAGGGCAGGGGGAGACGCGTCGAGCGCCTTGGCCAGGTAGTAACCGGTGCCCGCGCCGACTTCGAGCACCGCGCCGCCGCTCCGGCGCGTCGTGACGGCTCGTGTGACCGCGTCGGCGATCGGCGCGAAGTGTCCCTCGCTTTGGAAGGCGGCACGCGCGTCGAGCATGGCGGCGGTGTCCCCGGTCATCTTGGTCGAAGCACCGGTCAGCAGGCTGACGTAGCCCTGCCTGGCGATGTCGAAGCTGTGCCCGCGACCGCAGCGCAGCGCCTTGTCGGTGGGTTCGAGCGCGAGCGACGCGGCGTCCTGGTGCGCCCGTACACATTCGGGGCATGCCAGGACGCCGGCCGCGACGGCGAGAGTCTTATGCTCAGCCGGGACCACTCAGCTCGTGACGCTCTTCAGTTCGTCACCGAGCGCCGCTGCCTCGTCCGGCGTGAGCTCGACGACCAGACGCCCGCCACCCTCGAGTGGAACCCGCATAACGATTCCACGCCCTTCTTTGGTTGCCTCGAGGGGACCATCCCCGGTGCGGGGCTTCATGGCCGCCATCCTCTGCTCCCTCCAGATCTGCGCGGTCTGCTGCGCACTTTCTTGGAACTCCAGTTGTCACCAACCAGTGAGCTCGCCGGCGTTTGGCGAGCTACACCCGTCCCATTCTTCCCTATCGCGGATGTGGACGGATAGCTGAGTTCAAAAAGTGACCGGTCGGCCTGTGCCGGACCGGTCGCTGCCCACCCAGCAATCGGCCACGTGGTCATCGACCATTCCGGTCGCCTGCATCAAGGCATACGCGGTGGTGGGTCCGACGAATCGGAATCCGCGCCGTTTCAATTCTTTTGCCAGGGCTGTGGATTCGGGTGTGGTCGCGGGCACATCGGCGCCGGAGCGCGGGCGCGGGCGCGGCGGCGGGGCGAACGACCAGAGCAGCTCGTCCAGGCTCACCTCGAGATCCCTGGCAACCCGGGCGTTGGCGATGGCCGCGTCGATCTTGAGACGGTTGCGGACTATGCCGGCGTCGGCCATCAGCCTGGCGACGTCGTCGTCACCGAACTCCGCGACGCGCTCGATCGAGAAATCGGCGAACGCGGCGCGGAAGGCCGGGCGTTTCCGCAGGATGGTCAGCCAGGACAGACCGGATTGGAACGCCTCCAAGCAGAGCCGCTCGAACAAGGCGTCGTCACCGTGCAGCGGCTTGCCCCATTCGTAGTCGTGGTAGTCCCGATAGAGCGGAGATTCCAGCGGCCAAGCGCAGCGAATCAGCCCGTCGTCGGCGAGGGCGGTCATTTCGTCTCCGGCGCGATCGGCGTCTGCCACCGCGCGGCCTGCGCCTCGGCCAGCTGATGCTGGAGCTCATCGATCCGCGCGGCCAGCCTGGCCAGCGCCCAATCCACCTCCGCGGCCTTGTAGCCGCGCACCACCTGCTGGAAGCGCAACGCGCGCACGTCCGCCCCGGTGATCCCTTCCACCGGCAACACCGTGGCCGTCGTCTCCTCCGGCAGCGGGCCCAGCTCCTCGGACCGCCCGAACACCGCACTGGCGAGCAGGAACAGCACCGCCGCGACCAAGCCGACGATCAGCACGTACAACAGCATGGTGAGCATGAGATGAGTTTATTTGCAGCGCGTGGCCCGACCGAACAGCCACCGACAGATTCCCCCGTCGGGTGCGAGGCCTACGAGCGCCGCTCGCGGCCCGCGAACACGCCGCACCGCGGGCGCGGCGAATCAACCACCGTGTCGGGTGGTGTCGATGCCCAGGGACATCCCCGCGAGACCGCGGCGACGGACAGCGAGTTTGTCGGCGACCTCCAGCAGAGCCTTGGCGGCCGGGTTCTCCGGATCACGCAGCACGATGGGGGTGCCTTCGTCGCCTGACTCGCGCAGTGCCTGTTCGATGGGAATCTGACCGAGCAGCGGCACCGTCGCGCCCACGGCGCGGGTGAGCCGATCGGCGACGGCCTGCCCGCCACCGGAGCCGTACAGGTCCATCCGGGTTCCGTCCGGCAGGTCGAGCCAGGACATGTTCTCCACCACGCCCGCGATGCGCTGCCTGGTCTGCAACGCGATCGCGCCGGCCCGCTCGGCCACCTCCGCGGCGGCCGGCTGCGGGGTGGTGACGACCAGGATCTCCGCCCCCGGAATCAGCTGGGCGATGGAGATGGCGACGTCGCCGGTGCCCGGGGGCAGATCGAGCAGCAGGATGTCGAGGTCGCCCCAGAAGACGTCGGCGAGGAACTGTTGCAGCGCCCGGTGCAGCATCGGACCGCGCCACACCACCGGCGTGTTGCCCTGGGTGAATTGCGCGATCGAGATCATCTTCACGTCGTGCGCGATCGGCGGCATGATCATCCGCTCGACCTGGGTGGGGCGGGCGTCGGTGCCGAGCATGCGCGGGATTGAATGCCCGTAGATGTCCGCGTCCAGCACGCCGACCGAGAGGCCGCGCGAGGCCATGGCGGCGGCCAGGTTCACCGTGACGCTGGACTTGCCGACGCCGCCCTTTCCGGAGGCGACCGCGTAGACGCGGGTCAGCGAGCCGGGCTGGGCGAACGGGATGACCGGATCGGCCGCGTCACCGCGCAACTGCTTGCGCAGTGCGGTGCGCTGCTCGTCGTTCATCACGTCGAGGTCGACGCTGATCGCGCCCACGCCCGGGACATCCGCGACGGCCTTGCTGACCCGCTGCGTGATCTCGGTGCGCAGGGGGCAACCCGCCGTCGTCAAGTAGATCTCCACGTGGACATCGCTGGCGGCGCCGATCACGACGCTCTTCACCATGCCCAGCTCGGTGATCGGCTTGCGGATCTCCGGGTCGTCGACCTTCGCGAGGGCTCCCCGCACATCCGATTCCGTAACCACTGGCATGGCAGAAATTTTAGGCGTGTCAAATTTTGGGCAGGTCACGGGGCCGGGGTGCGACCCCCGTGTTGTAGGAAGTTTCCCACGCCATGACGTTCGCGACGTACGCCATGGAGTGGTTGTAGCGCAGGATCGCCTTGGTCTGCTGGGCCATGTCACGCATGTTCAAGCCGCCGTCGCACAGGTACTTCCCGGCGGTCAGGGCGGCGTCGAAGAGGTTCTGCGGGTCGGCGATGCCGTCGCCGCTGCCGTCGGCCGCGTAGCGCTTCCAGGTTTCGGGCAGGAACTGCATGGGGCCGATGGCGCGGTCGTATCCGTCCAGGCCGTCCAACGCGCCGTCGTCGGTGTCGCGGATGACGTGGTTGCCGTAGAGCGAACCATCCAGCACCGGGCCGTAGACGGGGCTCAGCGGGTTGCCCTCGGCGTCGGCCTTGCCGCCGAACGCGTGGGTGGACTCGACCCGGCCGATACCGGCCAGCAGCGACCACGGCATGCCGCACACCGGATTCTCGGCCGCCAGGACCCGTTCCGCGTTCTGATAGGCCGCGACGGCCACACCGGGGACGCCCAGCGGCCCGGTCGCCATCGCGGCGGGTTGCCGACCGGCCGGCAGCGCAACGGTTTTCACCACGGGCGTGGCGGTAGGCGCGGCCTTCGCCATGGCGTGAGCGGCGAATTCAGCCCCGGCCATCAAGTCCGCGGCCGCCTGCGGGCCGGCGCTCAGAGTCTCCGGTTCGCTTTCGGGTGTATGCACCGCCGCCGCGACGGGTGCGGCGTCGCCGACCTCGGAGGCGGCCGTGACGGATACGAGCCCGGCGGGAACCAGACCGGTCAGTGCGATGACGGAACTCCGTCTGACGGTGGCAGGCGATTGTTTGCGATGACGCCCCACGGTGCGGTGACCCTCCCATGGCTCGCTGTGAGCCCTTTGTGATGAACCAAGGGGAGATTACCGCATCCGAGATCTGTTTGTTACTGCTTCGTGATCTGATACCTGGTTTGAATCACTGCTGGGGTGCAGCGGGTGGTACGGGAAGGGGGATGACGATTCCGAAGGGGAGAGTGATCCCCGGTGGCGGCGGGGGAACAGGGGCGGCCTCGGGCGCCGGTTCCGGTTCGGGTTCCGCAGCGGGCGGCGTGGTGACGGCAGGTTCGGGATCGCCGCGGTGTGCGTCGTCCGGAGCGGGCAGGCCTCCGGGTGCGGGCGTGGGTTCGGCGGTGGCCAGCGTGGTCTCGGGCTGTGCGCATCCGGCGGCCTGCTGGTCCGGGGCGCCCGGCTGGCCGGGGATCCCGGCATCGGCGGGCCTGCCCATCCCGGCCGGATCGCCGGGGTCGCGGGGAGCGGCCGGTACGCCGCCGTAGGGTTGCCCCGGTGCGAGCGGGACGCGGGCGGTGCCCGGTAGGTCCGGGAACGGCATGGGTGCGGGCATCGGTTGCGCCGCGCACGGATTCACCGGCGGCGCGGGCGGGCAGAAGATCCCACACGGAATCGGCGGCAAACCCGGAATCGTGATCATCACCTGCATCGGCACCGGCGGCCGCGGAACCGGAACCACCGCCCGCGGCGACTCACCCACCCGCGGCGACTCACCCACCCGCGGCGCCGTCGTCGTCACCGCCGCCATCTCCGACCCCGGCCCCACCGAAGGCAACGTCCCCGGCGCCACCACATCCGGCGAAATCCGCACCTGCTGCGGCGAACC